>CANGSR010000371.1 GCA_947456055.1 Chitinophagaceae bacterium | reverse complement strand
GACCTATATACTTCACATTATAAGCCCAGGTAACAACTTTAATGCAAATCTCAGAATTCTATTACAACATAGTAATTTAATCAATTTGAAGGAGATGGGATTTCCTGTAGATTGGGAAAAAGAACCGATTTGGCAAGTTTAGTTCTGTTACAAATTTGATTCCCAAATTATAACAAAAAGCTGAAAACCTTTATAGAGGCTCAATACAGCCTATTTTCGGCTTAGCTCCCTTCTGTTTTGCCAAAACTTGAGAGCGGCGAGCCCATGTGTTTCTCCGCTATATTCTTTCAGCCGCCGAAGCTATGTTACTAACCAGTAACAAAACATGAAGTGATAAGCATGAGCCCGGTCTGACTTTAACCGTGGTATTCATACTTATCACTTCAAAGTGTAATTCAGAAACTGTTTCTGCTCACTTTACAAATTCAAGGCAAAGTAAGCCATACGTCCTACTCTTTATTATGCCCTAATTGCTTTACCAATTCAATCACTTCAGGGTTGCCCGAGCTTTTGGCAAATCCCAGCGGCCGGCGCATCATTAGCATAATACCCCTGTTGCCCCTGTCCCACTCGGCCTGGGCATAATCCCATTTTTCCTTACCCGCACCTTTTGAGATGAGGTATTTTACTATTTCGGGGTTGCCATGCTCAGCGGCAACCATAAAAAGGCTTATGTCCTCCACTTTATATTTGGCCAGATCACCACCATTCACAGCCGCATCACCTTTGCCTTCATAATGCTTTTTCATACACTCCGGGTGCTTTTCCACCATATACTTTACAAAATCTATTTTGTTTGATAGCACAGCGGCAAGCACATAGTCGCCATTGGTAGAAGTAAGTTTAGGAAATACGCCAAGGTGCTGCTCTTTTATGGTCATATCCTTATCAAGGTCGTATTTTGCACCATTGTCTATCAGCATTTTCACAGCATCCACATGGCCGGCTGCCATTGCCGCATCCAGGGCCGTTTCTTTTACCCTGTTGGTCTCATATACCGCATTTACATCAAGGCCCTTGTCAATAAATACTTTCACCACTTCTTCTACAGTCGAAAAATAACTTTCTGTAGGGTTGAGCACACGCTCAGGAAACTTCACCGGCATTTTCAACCACGATTCTTTATTTTTCAAGTTGTAAGCAACAGACTCGGCTGGTGTTTTCACGGTTTTTATGTACTGTAGGAAAGGATAAATAGTCACTACCCCCATAAGCTTTACAGGATCCTTGAATTTAGCCCCTGCATCCAGCAGCATTTTCACTATTGGTGCCGATGAATAATTGAACGAACCAAGAAGGGCTGTGCCCATTTGGGTTTCCTTATTCACATCGGCACCAGCATCAATTAGCATTTTTACGGCTTCGGCATTCCCCCACCTACAGGCACAATAAAGCGGACTCAAACCATTTTTTGTTGGCAGGTTTACATCTGCTTTAGCATCAATAAGCGCCTTTGTGATTTTAGGATAAAATGATGCTGCGGCAGTAAGAGCTGTACTGCCATCCTTATCCATAGTGTTCAGATCTGTGCCCGGGATTAATGATATTGCCTTTTCTTCGTCCCCGGCCACAATAGCCTTGATTAATTCCTCTGGCGTGCCTGCAAATGATGTGTGTACAGTTAGTAATAATACAACACCCATGAAGAGCATTTTGATGATGTTTTTCATTCTTTTTTCGTTTTTAGATGTATAAAATAACCAAGTAGATGGCCGTGCTTTAACAATTACAAAATTCTCTATAACTAAAGGGTTGCACAATAACTCATTTGTGTTATTTTTAGCAATACAGATACTTTAATACTGAGCACATTCCCTCACTTACCAACACTAAACAAACGAGCCCTGCATTGTGCATGGTTTATCCTCATTTTATTGCTCCTTTCTCCTTCATTAAGGGCACAGGTCAGGTTTGGCCGTTTCCAACACTATGACGTAAATGATGGTCTTACTCAAAACTCGGTATGGAAGATATTTCAAGACAAGATGGGCTTCATCTGGATGCTTACCTCCGATGGTATCAACCGATTTGATGGCGAAAACTTCAAAACATTCAGTTGCGATCCCGGTGATACCAACTCGTTGGGAAGTAACCGGGTTTATAATATGATTGAGGGGCCTGATAACGATATTTGGATCGGCACACTGGTAGGTATAGATAGGTACAACGCTACTATTGATAAAGTAGAACGTTTTTTTACATTTCATAAGGATGTTATCTATACCATCGTTAGTGTAGATCAAACTAAATTATGGTTCTGGACAGGAGAAAATAAAGTCTATTCTTTTGATCTGGTAACCAAAAAGATAGAAACTTCCATCGATCTGAATACCCTGCCCAATAGCCAAGACAAGGACCGGTGCCTGAAAGTAATTGAACACGGTGTCAATGAACTCTGGTGCCTGTTTTCAAAAAGAGGCCTTGTTCGCTATAACAAAAAAACACATAAAGCAGATCTAATAAGTAATGTAGCTGTGGTAAAGGATGAATTGATATTGCTCAATTCATTAAATGACAGTATTGTCCTTTTTGGATCACATAACAATGCTAATGGCCTTAATGTTATCAATACCTACACTGGCAAGATTTACCCACATTCACTGAATAGTGATATAGTGAAAAGTGCCACTATGCTGGGAGACAATATACTGATAGCACTAAAGGAAAATACGATTATAAAGATAGCATATAAAGAACTGTTCAATGACACTCTGCCTTTAACTATCAATGAGAAAATAGAACTCACTGGCATCTATTTAGATTTATTTTGCGACAAGTCGGGTATTTTGTGGGTAGGCACTGATGGGGCAGGATTTTATAAAAGTGTTCCGAACTACAGAATGTTCAGGCATTTTAAACTGCCCCCACCTAATCCCAAACTTACCAAATCCATTTTCAGTAGCGATAGCCTGGTATATGCATGTTCATTCAATAATTATATTGATGTACTGACAACTGAAGGCAAATTTATAAAACAGATAAAGGGTAGCGGAAAAACAAGCTTCGTTAGTATTGCAGCCAATGCAAGGGAAAGTGAATCGGCTTACTGGCTGATGGGCGAACAATGTTTTGGCATATACGACCTTGCAACAGGTGCTTTCAATGACTTGCTCCCCGCTGTGCAAAGTGTGGATAAAAATGCAAGTATTGTTTTACACTACTGTGCAGTGCATAAGGCTCAAAATGGTGATGTATATGCAGGTTTCACAAGTTCACTTTACAAATTGGCCAAAGGCCCTAATGGAAACTATACCCCGAAGCTTATAAAAAGCTATGGCAACGACCGCATCACCTATATCACATCCCTGGGCAATTCCGTGGCCTTTTGTACCGTCTTCAACCTTTTCATATATAACCAGGCTACTGAAAAAATCGATTCCGTTTTCGGTATGAGGACAGACCTGATAAAATGCATTGAATACCAGGACGACACCCTAATGTGGGCTGGCACTGAAAACGGGTTGTACCGCATCGACCTGAAAAACAAGAATATTCTCCGTCACGACGAAAAAAACGGCCTGCCTAATTCGTTTATATATGGCATCATCAAGCAAAACGGCCACCTTTGGATGAGTACTAACAAAGGATTGTCCTGCTACTACATCAGGGAAAACAAATTCAAGAACTATTCCACAGAAGATGGTTTGCAATCCAACGAATTCAATACCCGTGCTTTTCATCTTGGCAGTGATGGCACTATGTATTTTGGCGGACCAAACGGTGTGAATGGATTTCATGATACAGATATCAAAGACAATCCCTTCGCACCACCTGTCCAGATTACGGGAATAAAACTATTCGACGAACCCTTAAAGTCTGATACAGCTTACGAGTTACTTTCCGTTATCAAACTACCCTACCACCGCAACACCCTTAGTTTTGAATTCGCCGCACTCGAATTCAGCAATCCTAAACTAAACAGGTATGCCTTCAAAATGGAAGGCCTTGATGATTCGTGGATAATTTCGGGCAACCGAAGATTTGCAAGGTATCCTAATTTACCCCCGGGCACTTATCATTTCCTGGTAAAAGCCAGCAACAATAATGATGTATGGACAACTATTCCCAAAAGTATTACGGTTATTATCACCCCGCCTTTTTGGCAAAATAAATTATTCATCATTGTCTGTTTTGCCACGCTTATAGCCCTCATTATCACCGTGGTAACATTCATTCAGAAACGAAGGTTTGCCAAAAAACTACAGCAGATAGAACTGCAACAAAAAATCCAAAATGAACGTGAGCGTATCTCCAGAGACCTCCACGACAATGTTGGTGCCCAGATAAGTTATCTGGTATCAAATATAGACTGGATAACGCAACACGAAACTGCTGAAAACGAAAAACACGAACGTATGAGTTCGCTAAGCAGTACAGCAAAGAACCTGATGAGTGATGTGAGGGAAACTATCTGGGCGCTGAATAAACCTGAGATTTCATTCGACGAATTTTCAGACAAACTGAAGGCTTTTGCACTGCGAATGATACAATTCGACCCTGGAATAAAATTTCATTCTGAAGAAGATATAACCACTGATTTTCATTTTGCTCCGGGAGAAGCTCTGAATATTTTTAGGATTTGCCAGGAAGCAATTACCAATGCTATCAAACACTCGGGTGCTTCATCTATAGGCCTGAAGTTAAAATCGGGCCAGGCAGGCAGGTTTTCAATTACCATTACTGATAATGGAAAAGGATTCCCTGAAAACAAATCGGATAATGATGGGCACTATGGACTGGAAAATATGAAGCAACGTGCACTGGAAAGTAAAGCGGAGCTCCGAATAATTTCAGAAACCGGAAAAGGCACATCAATAATTGTAAGCAGATAGCCGATTTTTAATCCAAATGAGTTATTGCATATTTAGTATTAGCAATCCACCTTTGTAATATGATAAAAGTCGCCATTGTAGATGATAAG
>CANGSR010000370.1 GCA_947456055.1 Chitinophagaceae bacterium | reverse complement strand
TACCCATTCCCTGATATAGTCGGCTATAGCTGAGGTAGGTGCTCCTGGCGCAAATAACTTTCCCACACACATAGCTTGCAATGCGTCTAAATCTTCATCGGGAATAATACCACCACCTGTGAGGAGTACGTCATTAAGGCCTTTTTCCTTCATAATTTGCAGAACCTTGGGGAAAACTGTCATATGGGCACCACTAAGTATGCTGATGCCTATGGCATCCACATCTTCCTGTAGGGCACTATTCACAACCATTTCTGCTGTTTGGCGCAAACCTGTGTATATCACTTCCATACCTGCATCACGGAGTGCAGTGGCTACTACCTTGGCTCCTCTGTCGTGCCCATCAAGCCCTACTTTAGCTACCAATACCCTTACCGGGCGCTTCAACTCATTGCTCATCGCATTGTATTAACGCACAAAAGTAGTGATTTATAATTCGTTTAGGATAGTGTTTACCAAACAAATTGTACATTATAACACTGCAGTGAGACATGGCTGGTTCAGTTTGCCCTCTTCAGCACCAAAATGTTAAAAAAAGCCTTATTCAGCCATCAATTGTATATTTGCCTTAATTTCACTACTACAAAGAAAAAGAATTATGAGAGGATGGGTTTACCTGCTGTTATTGATATTAGGTGCAAACACTGCATTTGGGCAGGATAAGGCTAAACTTTTTGGCAATACGGTAATCCCAAAATCGAAAAAAGGCTTTATTATTACAGGTAACGCATCTTTTGATTTTCCTGGTGCGGATATGTCAAAAAGATTCGGATTGAGTTACCGTGTTGGTCCGGGAGTTTTATTTAAAACTGAAAGCAACTGGCTTTTGGGGGCGAAATTCGATTTTATAATAGGTAATAAAATTAAGGAAGACTCCCTGATGTGCAATATTGTAGATAAATATAGCGAACCAGGCGGAGCCGTTTATGAATTTATTAATCAAAACGGACAAAGAATAGGGGTACCTGTTTTTGAAAGGGGCTATGCTACAGGCATTAGTGTTGGCCATATTTTTAATACCAATAAATACCACCCCGATAATGGAATAATGACATTGGTTACAGCAGGATTTATGCAGCATAAGATAAACATTTATGATAAGGACAAATCAGTGCGGGCATTGAGAGACGATTACCTAAAAGGTTATGACAGGCTTACAAATGGAGGTTTTGTAGAAGGCTATGTGGGTTATGTATATTTTAGCGGATCCCACCTCATTAATTTCACTCTGGGTGTTGATGCCCTTTTTGGTTTTACACAGGGACGCCGTGATTACCTTTATGATGTGGCCAGACCTGAAAACCAACAAAGACTGGATATATTATTCGGATTGAGAGGAAGCTGGTTCCTTCCCTTGTTTCGTAAAAAAACCGAAGACATGCTATTTAGATAATTAAGTTTAACTTAGTGGTGCTTACCAAATAATAACCAGCTTCTATAATAATATGGTGCTACATACCGCAATTTACAGGCTGGCAATAAGTGCTTATTTCTTACTCATAAAAATTGCGGCCAATTTCAACGCAAAAGCAGCCCTGTTTGCCAACGGTAGAAAGAACCTCCTCAAAAAAATAGAAACTGCACTAGCTGATAAAAATACCCCCAGGATATGGATGCATTGTGCATCGCTTGGAGAATTTGAACAGGGCAGACCAGTGCTTGAAGCGCTTAAACAAAAATATCCCGGCTATGAAATTGTCCTCACATTTTTCTCCCCATCGGGCTATGAGGTAAGGAAGAATTACAAAGGCGCTGATTATGTTTTCTATCTACCAATGGATAGTAAGTACAATGCCACTGCCTTCCTGAATCTGGTAAAACCCACCCTCTGCATCTTTATAAAGTATGAATTCTGGTATTACTACCTGAGCATCATGGCCGAAAGGAAAATCCCTGTTATTCTTATCTCTGCCATATTTCAGGAAAAACATCCATTCTTTAAGCCCTATGGCCAATTGCACAGGGCAATGCTCACAAGCTTCCAGCACATTTTCGTCCAGGATACGCATTCTTTAAAGCTTTTACAAACTATCAATATCACCAATGCAAGTATTAGTGGCGATACCCGTTTCGACCGGGTTATTGAGGCAGTAAAAAACAAAGAAGTGCTCACCAGGGCAAAAGAGTTTGCCAATGGGTATAAAATACTGATAGCAGGAAGTACATGGAAGGAAGATGAAATTTTTCTGGAAAAAGTGCTTCAGGGCCTACCACAAGATTGGAAAATGATAATTGTGCCTCACGAGGTAGGGATTAGCCACATAAAAGACATTGAAAAATTATTTGCAGGCCGCTGCGTGAGATGGACAGATGAATATGGCGACCTGAGCATGCGAGTGCTCTTAGTGAACCAGGTAGGATTATTAATGAATCTCTACCAATATGGCACCCTCGCCTGGATAGGTGGGGGATTTGGCAAAGCTGGAGTACACAATGTGTTGGAAGCCGCAGTATATGGCATGCCATGCTTCTATGGACCTGTATTTCACCAGTTTATAGAGGCGAAGGAGCTTATAGATGCAGGCGGGGCCTATACTATGAAAAATCCAGAGGAATTACTGAAATTCATCTCCACAACTGGTGAAACCAACAAGCTGAGCACAAGCGTATTTGCCGCTAAAAACTATGTACTATCTAAAGGTGGTGCTAGCCGCAGGATAATGGGGTATCTGGAGCAGAACAATTTGCAATAAATGCAATTTCCTGCCGCTTAAAACAATTAGCGCACCCTACCCACCCCACAACACCTAATTCAGGTAGGATGCGCTAAAGAAAAAACCTCCCTCACAGTTCAATTTCACGGTTTCGGTAGCGGGAGGTAATATTTTAGTGTGACTGCCTAAGCTCATTTGAGTTATAGGCAGAAAATAATATGAGACTCATCCATCCGGTAATAGTAAGGATACCTACACCTACACGGGCATCACTATTGAGGTATAAATTATCGAGGATAAACAATACAAATGCGACAATGATCACAGACAGAAGTGCGATACTAAGATAGCTTTTCATTATAGGAAGATTTCAAGGTTTATGCTTACTCTATTCGGTTTTCAGCGTTGTCCGGCCTGTCCAGGGAGGCTTGCCTAAGAAGTCTTTTTTGTTGCTGCTTTCTTGCTTAGTGAAATGCAATTATCATGCCAGAATAAACCAAGTGGACAAAAATAAAATTGAATATTTGTGAAATCATTAGCCTAGATACATTCAGCCGGGGGGTGTTTCCGTTTTCATTTCCTGTACCATGGGTTTCACCCAAGGCTATTCATATTAAAGCTCGTTGGGCTTTCTCTATGGAACCAATGATTCCCTGGGAATGGAGGATCACTGGTGTTCATCTAAATCAGACGGTCTGTGAGCGGAATTCATCCAAGCAAAGCTGAAATACTACAATAGCCAAATAGCATATAACTAGGAAAAAGGAGAAATTCCTATTCACTCCCAATTCGCAATCTTCAACCTCCTGAAAAACTCAACTTCTTCCAACTCCAAAACCTTACCTGGCAGCAGGTTCCCAAGTTCCATATCTTCAATAGATACCCTTATCAGGCGCAGGCACCTATGCCCTGCTGCTAATACCATCTTACGTACTTGATGAAATTTACCCTCAGTAAGGGTTATCATCAGCCATGAGTGGGCCCAATCTTCACTATAGGGAAATGCACCTTCATAGAGACCGGCAGGCTTTTCTACATGTTCCACCTCGCAGGCAGTAGTAGTCCAGTATTCACCCCCTTTTACCCTTATACTCACCCCTGTTCGCAATAATTCTACTGTTTCAGGCACAACCAAATTTTTTACCTGCACCAGATAGGTACGCTTATGGGGTACCTTACTTTCAAAGAGTAGTTTGGTTACCCTTTTATTGGTTGTGAGCAGAAGCAATCCCTCGGAATGATTATCAAGGCGGCCAATAGCATGTGTTCCTTCAGGAAAGGTAAAATCAATATCGCCCAGCAAGCCTACCTTATCGGGGCTTATAAATTGCGATACCATATTGTATGGTTTATTAATGATAAAATACCTGTTCCTAATCTCGCTCATGCATTTCAACCCTTTTGGGCGGGGGGCTAAGGTACGACCAAGACCTTACCTTACCCTTTTTCGTGCCTAATTATTTATCTCTAAATACTTCGGCAATACATACTCTTAAAATCTTAACGATTTCTATAACAAATCCTGAATGCCTCATTATCAACACATCATCTAATCACCCTACCTTTACTATTATTTGACTTTCACGGTTGATATTTAACATTATACCATGCCTAACCTGGTTGTAAATCCCCTTCAGGGCACCTTTGATAATTGCCTGGTGGGCGGCTTTCTCAAAAAGCTGCTGACCAAAACCTGTGTGGGAAAACATATGCCTGAGCTTATTGTTTATAACACCATAGCTGAAATAAAGGACGAACTTAAACAACCAGGTATCACTGGCGCACTCGAAACCTCGCCTGAGTACTTAAGCGCACTTGAAAATTCGTTTCAAGACCTCAACTTTAGGTATGCAATAATTTACAAAGACCATATCCCTGTACTTTTTGCCTACTTCCAGCTATTCAGCATCACATCCCGAAATTTCAAGCTCGATACCAATAAGCGTTTTGTAAGAGGTATATTCCGTTTCTTTCTCGATTTTCATAAGGCCCGCATTTTACAACTGGGAAATACTATGCGTACCGAAACCCCAGGTTATAGTTTCGACTCTAGGTATTTCAACAATGAGGATGCAATGGAAGCAATAGCCTCAATAGCCGAAAAAATTGCTGCTGACGAAAAAGTGGCAGCAGTTATTCTCAAAGACATTCCTACTCCTTCATCATCAACATGTTGTAATCTTAATGGCATGGGCTACCAAAAACCATGGGATGACCAAATAATGCAAATGGAGGTGGATGCCAATTGGAATTCTTTCAATGACTACACAGCAG
>CANGSR010000369.1 GCA_947456055.1 Chitinophagaceae bacterium | reverse complement strand
GAGGTGGTATTCCAGGTGTGCCTCGGTATAAAAGGGCTCCTTATTGCTAAAGTCGTAGTACTGTGCAAACTGAAAACTGGTGAGGTAGGGTGCATACCAGCCTATGCCTCTATTGCCATACAGGTGCATCAGGTCGGGAGAAGATATGTTATTGCTATTCAGGAAACCACCCGCTACAAAATTGTACTTAAGGCTGCCCAGTAATTTCAGTTTTACCTCATCTTGTATATTGAATTTCCATTTGTCAAAATCTACTGCACTATTGGCAATATCAGGTATGCCCTTGTCATAGGTGAGGGTAAACCTTGGGTAGTCACTGTTGTTGGCTACCTTATAGTCGGGGTATTGGGTATAAGTATAGCCTGGTTTGTATGATATAGATGCATGTACCAGTGCAGCGTCATTTTTGCCCCATATATTGGTTTTTGCAAGGAGGCTCAATGGATTATTTGAGGTAAACCCAGACTTATCACCGTTTAACACCGCATAATCGGTGACGTTTAGCAAAGGCAGGCGTTGCTGGTACGATGCTTTTACAAACCAGTTAAGCCCGGTTCCATAATTGCGCCTTACAAATAAGGCTGCATCCCATCTTTCATATAGTTTAAGGTCGTTTTGCCTAAAAAATAGGGCTGAATACGTATTAAACCATGGCAAAACAGGGTTTTGGCTGTTGTATTGAAACACATACTTACCACCCTCGCCGCCAAATGCCCAGGTGCGGTTCAAAAACGACCTGTCCTGCACTGTATAATACAACTTTGCTATTCCATTGAAATGCGTATTGGCAAAACCATACCTGGCCGCAACTGCACCATGCAGATATTTACCTGTATCTATTCTATGTTGCCAGGTAAGTTTTGGAGCCACATTAAACCCTTCTACAAGGTTGTAATTGATTACATTATCACTGGCTATTCCCAATAAAAGACTGTTGGTAGAATAGGTGTTTTTGTATTCTTTGCTTCTGTAATTCCATCCACTGGTGAGCAGGCTAAACGGTTTGAATTTATTGCTTTTACGTCGTATAGAGTCCTTGTATTGGGGATTATCATACTTACGCACCAATGAATCTTTCACTACAAAATCCTTCTTTTCGTCAGCTTCCAGTGGAATAGGCCTTGCAGCTGTAAAGTAGGAGGTGTCCTTTTTATTGGCCTTCTTATCGTAAATACTGCTGATTTTACTGCCAAATATGGTATCAGGTATTTCCTGATTCACCTTTTGCCCATTATATACTGTTACAAAATTGGCGGTAATATCAAACCCGAAAATATTGATTGTAAAATATGATACCTGGCTTTTAATCACCCATTGGTCCTTATCCTGTGGCAGGAAAAGTTGGTTCACTTTCAAGGTGTCAAACATATCAAGACCAGTTTGTTTGGTGAGGTTTAGTTGCAGGCTATGAATTGCCCAATCGTCATCTACAATATAGATTTCACCTTCAAAACAGGGCTCATAAGAACGGCGGCTGATAACCTGGATTTTATTAACGGTATACCCGTTTTCCATAAATTGCCCCAGGTATTTGTACTTATAATAAAGCATTGCATTATTACTGATAGGGGATATAAAGCCACGTGATGAAGGGCCTAATATGTCTACATTATTGTCGTAAAAAGTAATCACCTCAGGCATCTGTGAAAATCCAAGTCCATTATTATTGCCACTCTCATGTACCGAGTGTATGATGGTTTTGTGGTGCTTGCCCTCACTATAATAGGTGGCTTCCTCCTCAGTAAGATAAAGAACCCCCTTGCCATTACTATCCACACCCATTTCGGCAGCATTTACTTTTTGGCCCATTACTTTGCCTGGCATTTTACGGCTGCGTGCTACGCCTTTCAGATAAATTTCAGTTTGAAAAGAATGTACCTGATCAAGGTGGAATTGTCTTTTTTTGATGGCATTGCGAATGATACCATAGGCAGGGTCTTCGGCACCTGCCTTTACCACCACCTCATTTATTTTCAGGCTTTCCTCATCCAGCACAAATTTGTGCACTATTGTTTCTGTCCCTTTAAAGTCCACATTAAACGAGCTTGGCTTAAATCCCATATACTGGCAAGTCACCTTATGCAGGCCTGGACTAATAGTGATTTCGTAGTCGCCATTGCCATTAGAGGTAACCCCGTAGGTAGTACCTTCAATAAAGATGGTGGCATAGGGTAGGGTAATGCCTTTTTGGTCGGTCACCACACCCTTTAACACCCCCGCCTCTGACAGAAAAGGCAAAAAAGCCAACAGAATAAATAGAAAATATAGTTTGTAATTCATTATTTAGCTTTTATGTATTAGTCTATCGTACCAAGGCAGCAGAAAGTTACAAAGATGCTGAAAAATATTTTTCCCTAATCAACCGTAGATAATTGAATCAAAAAAATAATGCAGTGTTCTAACGAAATAAATAAGCGACTCTGGCGCTGGTGTTCCGCCAGGGATCACCCGTGTCTACCAAATATGCCAGTCTGTGACCGGAATTCAAAGTACAAAAGCTGAAAATCAAACCCCAGCCCAAAAATTTATACAGACTTGTGTTCGGCGTAGGCTTAGCCTACGTCGCAGAGGCAACCAGTCTCCCGACTGGTGAAAAAACTGATGTTGTGCCTCGATGTTCCTTAGGGACATCAGGAATGCAAAATAAATCCCTTTCTCCGAACGACTTCATCTTCTCCCAGTGCAACATTATACTCCAGCCCAAACAATTGTATGAGGAACTTGCAGGTAGTGGTAATTGGTGCAGAGAGAATAGGATTTGTTTTTTTGAAGATTAGCGACGGATTATTTATTTTTAGAAATGACTGATAGTAAAGTGAAAGTTTTATTTCGTTTTTTTAGTGACATTTTGGAAGAATGGAAGGTTGAGACCATGTGGGCAGATATTATCAACGTGGATAAAGGATTTTATAGGCTTGATAACATTCCGTTTTATGCTCCCTATTTAGCTTCAGATGATATAGTTTTTGCCGAATATGATGCCACTGAAGGTATGCTCACATATCGCCGAACTGTTGAATACTCCGGGAACTCCACAATACATGTAGTCATTATGGATGAATTTACTGAAATTAATTCTATCTGTGACATTTTCAAGGAGTTTGGATGTGTATCTGAGCGACTAAATAAAGGCTATTTCGCAATGGGAATTTTAGCTGACATAAATTATCAACCCATCAAGGAAAAGCTAGCTGAACTTGAAAATAAAGAAATCATTAGTTATGCGGAATCATGTCTTTCCAGCCAACACCAGTATTAATTCATATCACTAGTACGTTTACCCCGCACCTGGCACGGGTGTTCCGCCAGGATCCCCCGTGTCTAATAAATAGGCCGGTCTGTAACCCGAATTCAAAGTACAAAAGTTGAAAAACAAACCCTAGCTCATTTGAAATACATAAGTCTATGTATTAAATGTTGATTTAATGTAATGTTATTGACCTATGGTAATGTTAGAACATTAGCTAGGAAAATGGTTAACTTAAATTAAAGCTCATCTAAGAATGGCTAAAGGATCTTATTAATGTAAAATTGCAATATAAATACAAAATTTAGTAATAAAATCAAGAGTTTTTTTAGTATAAATTGCGATTATAAATAATGTTATTTCTAATAATAAGTATACTGGGTAGTTAAATATATGCAATATGTTTTCTTTGTAAAATACCGTTAAATGACGGTATTTTACAAAGAAAGTAATTTTAATTTTGTTAGCAAATTAAAACAATTAAAAAATAGGCAATGAAAAGAACATTGATTATAACGCTATTAGTTTTTTTGTCTAGTCTAAACTATGCACAAAGTGAAATTTCCAATGGGTCATTAACAATAGGGAAAGAGTATAACTCTCTGAATGGAAATTATTTTTTTGTTTTCCAAAGTGACGGAAACCTGGTTGTATATTTAAGAGACATTCGTGCAATTTGGAATAGTAAAACTAATGGTCAGGGAGCAGATAAATGTATAATGCAACAAGATGGGAATCTTGTTATTTATACAGGCACAAATGTATTATGGAGTACTGGAACTGCTGACTATACACATAAAGATACCAAACTTGTTATTCAGAATGATGGTAATTTGGTTTTATTATGGCAAATCCCTTGTACAGTTGTGCCATTATGGTCTTCAAAAACAGGCAAATGGAATTCAGACCAGATTCAAGAGTTTATCAATAATAAATGCAAATAATGTTATCTAGTATATATTCTTATGCAAAAATATGGTGACCTTGGCTCCGCAGGTTATAGATGTTGTTCCTAGATGTTCCGCCAGGGACATCAGGAACGCAAAATATAACCCCTTCTTTGAAGGGCTTCATCTTCCCTCAGTCGAAAATTTTGCAACCCAGGCCTCAGCTCACCGTACTGTTTCTCTGCACTCATATTTCCGATTGACGTTGCGGGCCAAAGCTAGCTAGCCCCACTAAAACAAAACTAGCCCCGTAAAACACAGAGCTAGTTTAAAATATTATAGAAAATTCACCCCCCCCCTAAAACAACCCATGCAACTGGGTCTCAATCTTCCTCACCACATCGGCTAGGTCTTCCTCCTTATCGGCGAAGTTACAATTGTCCACATCAATGATCAGAATAGGGCCATCCTTATATTTATCAATCCATTTATTGTAGAACCCGTTAAGCCTTTTCAGGTAATCGAGCCTTAGGTTTTCCTCATATTCACGGCCACGCTTTTGAATCTGGTCAACCAATGCCGGAACAGATGCCTTCAAATATATTAATAAATCGGGCGGCTGTATCAAGGTTTTCAAATTCTCAAAAAATGAGGTGTAATTTTCAAAGTCACGCTTGGTCATAAGGCCCATGTCAAACAGGTTGGGCGCAAAGATGTAGGCATCCTCATATATAGTCCTGTCCTGGATCACCGTATCCATCCCACCCCGGATATCTATCAGATGTTTAATGCGGGT
>CANGSR010000368.1 GCA_947456055.1 Chitinophagaceae bacterium | reverse complement strand
ATATGCACCACTATTTCTCCATTCTGATGGTGTAGCCACGGCACCGTACCCACCACTAAAATTTAACTGTACACCAGTATTGGTTACGACAGTGCCAGCCTTTATGGACACAAACCTGGCTTGTGCTCCTGCCATTATTACGCAAAACAGGCATCCTAGAGTAAGCAGAATTTTATTCATAATATGTAGTATAAATTCAAAAGTTAAAAGTTAAAACACGGAAGCGCCATTTGTTATGCTTTTGCTTCCAACCGATAATATTGTAATTGTATCTACTTACTGTTTAGGTAGGTAGGGACTATAGTTTCTAAATGAACTACTATGCTAGTAATATTATTTATAAAAAAAATAATAGATTACCCCAAGAGCAATTCTATATAACCCTAAATTAAATAAAATCTCAAAAACCGATTCCTGATTGATTGCTGTAAAAGGTTCCTGGTAAGAATAAAAAAAAGCATAACGAGAGATTCTCTCGTTATGCTTTTTCGTAGGTTAAAAATGTGCTATAAAGCCCCATTGTGTAGAACTTATAGGAATTATTGTGGCACTGAATGAATTTTCTGGTAATGTTTCAGATGTAGACTGGAAACCACCTGCTGCCATATTCACTAATAGGTTGCCTCCAGTTGGTACCCAAGTAATACTAGGTCCCATGGATGCACTTGGGAATACAAAATAATAGGCCCTTACTGAAGCAGTTGAAGCATTAGGAAGGGTAATAGTAGCGGTACTACCTGAAAAAGGCATTGTAACTACGCCATCGGTAGTTAACAAAGTATATGATGTTGTTGAAGATGATAATACGGTTTGGTTACCAAAAGATGCACCACCACCTGATGGAGTTGCCCATTGGCCATCACCACGGTAAAATGTAGAAGATGATGCAGTACCGCCATTATTAGCTAAACAGAGCGGAGAAACAGGAGCAAAAGATGGCACGCCACCTAATGAAGTACTATTTGTTAAAACGGTACGGGCACCTGCGTTGGAAAGAGAATAACTTATACTTGGCGTTGTAGTAGCATTTGATACCGAAGTGGTAAATAATGGACTAAGATTACCTACAGAAACAGAAGTAACCGTACCAGAACCACCAGATACGGTGGCCCATGTATTATCACCCCTTAAATAAGTAGAGGAAGATGCGGTACCTGTGGCACTAAGGTCGGTAAGTGCAATACTCCCGGTTAAGCTTAATTTAGAGTAAGCAATTGCTGCTGAAGCATTGATATCAGCATTTAAAATTGTACCATCTACAATTTTAGCAGAAGTTATAGCATTACTGGCAACAGCAGGGTTAGGGTAGGTGCCAGTAAGATCTCCACCTGCAGCACCACCTGGGGTAACACCTGAAATTGCTACACTTGCAGCAGAAACGATACGTCCTTTAGGATCTACAGTGTAAGTAGCAACTGATGATGCAGAACCATAACCACCAGCAGTAACACCAGAAGTAGTCAGGGTAGGACTAGGGTAGGTGCCGGTAAGGTCGCCACCTGCAGTAGTAGCAGCAGATGTAATATTCACCCATACAGTTCCTGTATAATAATAAAAACCTGTAGTACCATCTGTTTGGTAAACAAGCAAGCCAGTAGCAGGTGAGGCAATAGCTCCACGCTGTGTAGCAGTCATACGTGGCACAAGCATACCCTGGGTAGTTGAAGTTACATCGAGCATGGCTGAAGCAGCTGCTACAGCTCCGTTGTTATTTACCGAAAGACCTGCCTGGGCATTTGCTGAATTGCTTGCCAAAAAAGATAGCGCTATAAGAGCGATGGCGAGTAGATGTTTTTTGATCATCGTTATTGGTTTTAATAATTATTGAGGTGTGTATTTGTATATGAATGTGTTACTAACAAAGTATATAAAGGTATATTAGTTATCAAAAATAGGGAATCGTTTTTAAATTTCTAAATAATTCCTTAAAAAAGCATTTAGATAACAAAAAAGTAATCTTTAATTACCAAACAATAAACAAATGCAAATCATCACTAAGCAACAGGAGCTATATACAAGCAACTGTTGTGTTAACAAAATCGCAACGTTTTATTTGGGACGGCAAATATAAAGAAATATATTTAAAATTGAAGGGGGTATTTTTCACGTATACTTTTATAGTGTTTATTTGTTTAATATTATGTTTATGGTGGATTATTGCGGTAGGTAGGGGGGAGATTCTTTGTTGGTGTAAATATAGTTCAAGACAAAGCATACAATAATAATTCAAGACCCCCCCCTAAAACCCAATCAAAATAGCTTTCTTCTCAAAATATACTTTCATAATCAATTCACTGAATAATGCGCAGCCCACCCCTGATGCTGGTCCATAAACCCGGTGCAGGTCATTTATCCCAAACCCATGCTGCATAAACCCAGTTCCCGAATGGCAGGCCTGTAAAATTTTAATACAATACCTTATTTCGTTATCATCTTTGGATGCCAGTCCTCTTAAAGCAATACTTGCAGGGATTAAATAATCAGTATTATAATAATTGACGCCAGTACCATCTCCATTTTCTCCCTTAAAATAATAGGGATTTGAGGGGGTATGAATGAACTTTTTTGTATTGATATAGTATTCATCTTTAGTAATGCCATTGACTAGGTGTTCCAGGCTGAGTAATGATGGTAAGCTTCCGTTGTCACCAAGTATTATTTCCCCCTTACTTCCAATTTCCCTTGCATAGATACCACCAAATATCAATTTGTCGGTGCGGGCATATTTCATCAGGGAGCTTTGTACCTGTTCCTTTAGATCTCCTATCGGTATAATATTTACCTTTTGTTTTGAAGCAATCAACATTTCCTGAAGATGCCCCAGGCAAGCAATGGCAATAAAGTTGGCCGGAATATCATAATAATAAGACACGGTACCATCCTTGTCTGTCCTATTGCTAAAAATCATTCCATTAGCCGGAATAGCTGGGTGGTCGTTTTTTCCGTTCTTGTGTTTTTTCTTACCAGCTTCGGGTGATGCATCAGGCAGGAATTGCTGTTCCTTTAAGGTAGCAACTACTTTAAGCATAGCCTCAGCCCATTTTTCGTCCAGGTGGCTGGTATCGCCAGTAACTTTCCAATAGCCATAAGCTAATTTCATGGGTAGGCATGCACAGGTGATATCCCATTGCCGCTGATAGATACCAGGTGCCAGGGTGGGATTGTGTTTTACCTTTTCATTTTGTTTGTTTTCATCTTTATGAAAGGCATTTGCATAAGGGTCTATTAAGAGGCACTTCACCTGGCGATTAATAACACCCTTTATCATTTGCTGCAAATCCTTGTCGTTAGGGCACAAGGCAAGGTAGGGCCAAACCTGCAGGGTACTATTATTAAGAAACATGCCATCATTCTCAAAAGATTTGACAAAGGTATCTGGTTGGCCATCTATTACCTGGTAGTAGGTGCAAACATCGGCGGCAAGGGCGAAACAGTTTTCAAACAACCAGGTAAGCTCTTTTATATCCAACTTATGTATTTCAGTAATTAAAGCCTCAATAGCTTTAGAATGGAATTTCCTGTTCGATAACGGTGTCCTTACCACAGGCAATTCAAAGCCTGGCATTGCCAATGCTTTAAAATATCCTGATAATAGTAGGGCGGCCGTAGCCATGCTTGTTTTTTGTACAAAGTTTCTTCTGTCCATGATACTAACAATCTATAATTAAGGGTATTTACCGAAAATGATTTAGTACATAATTATAATGCCTAAAATTCGGACGCAAAATAATGAAATCGGGGCATTGTCTGAATCAGGATTTAAGATTTTAAGATTTGCGGTAAAAGTGTAAACGTTTTAGAGGACGATACAAGAGATACAGCCCCACAAACCCTACAATCCTGATTAAGACAAACATATAATCAACAAACCCCGGCTTGGGTTCCGGGGCTTGTTACTTTATTATTGGTGATTGTTTTCAGGATTAAATTTCCATGGTGACTGGACTGTTAAGGAAAAATTAGATGGCGACGACTTTATGGGGGCTAGATGTAATCTGGTTAATGATTTGCAAAGTGATGGGAAAACATTTGTTTTTTAGTGTGGTTGCAAGGTGTTTTGTTTCAGGATAAAAGGGTTTATTAGGAGGATAAATGGTGTGGGCCTATGTTAATGGAAATCGATAATGCAAAGTAAAGCTATATTTTTTGAACAAACAACGTGAAAAAGTGCAATAGGAAGGGGGTATTATTCATGTAAATTGAAATTTGCTTTTGTAATTTAATTTGCTTATAGAGGAACCGATATTGGTAGTTTTTGATGCTTTTAAGGTCTTTTTGTAATTAATTCGGCCTGACATGGCTAAGTTGTAGAATGCGCTAACGCATGTGTTAAATAATTATAAACAATAGGTGCTGGGGTGGAAATTATTGGATAATAAATTGTTAATTGGCGGAATGTATTAGAATAAATTTAATTAAAAAGATGGTTGTTCCCGAGCAACTTCAATGATTTTCAACTAAAATTGTACCCCCGTATTTACACTGAAAAAATACACTCCTTTATCATTGGAATGATAATTATCTATAATAATACGTGAAATTAACGGTATGGCAGCACGTGCAAAATACCCCCTCTTTAAAACTGGAAATGTCATGCCAGTGCAACAATCTTTGTCAACAACAAAAAACTAACAAATATGGCAATTCCACCAAATGGCTGCAACGTATACCTTTCAGAATTAACAACAGGCAAATCAGATTTCGATAGCCATTACTCCTTAAGCAATACAAGTCTCAATTCAAATTTCAATAAAAGTTTAACGGTAACATGGGCTGCTTTTACAGCAATGGTTGATTCTATTACCACCAATCCAGGCAATGTGCCCTATGTAGCACCAGAGGATTTGGCAATAAAATTCATTCACCGCTTCGAGGCTAACACCAGTACCTGGTTCCTTACAGCAGCATTATGCTCTATGGCTGCCCCTGATGT
>CANGSR010000367.1 GCA_947456055.1 Chitinophagaceae bacterium | reverse complement strand
CCATCTGTGACATGTGCCAAGTTAATAGTGTTTTCACCAGTACTATTTCCAGATAATGAGGTGATAATATCTGTTTTAATATTATTTGTATCAAATAACAGCCTGCCTATAAGGGTGCTTTTGCCATCATCTACACTGCCTGCGGTGATAAATCTTAGGATGTCCAAGGGTTTTTTAAGTTAAAAGTAAAAAGTTAAAATGTGTTTTTTAAGTTAAAAGTCAAAGGTTAAAAGTTAAAACATGTTTTTTAAGTTAAAAGTCAAAGGTTAAAAGTTAAAACGTGTTTTTTGGGTTAAAAGTCAAAGGTTAAAAGATAAAATATGTTTTTTAAGTTAAAAGTTAAAGGTTAAAAGTTAAAACGAGTTTTTTGGGTTAAAAGTCAAAAGCTAAAACAGATTTTCTTCCTTAAAATTCAAAATTAAAAATTTAAAAGTAGAAAGTAGTAGGTAGAAAGTAGAAAGATACATTTTGATAGGGGATTGGTTGATAGGCTAAATTGGTTTTTAGATTCACGAAATTATATAGTTTGAATGGAAAATGAGGGCGAATTTTAGATTTTGATTAGCATCATTCAATCGAACCATTAGGCTTAATAAAAATTTATTCAGGGCTTTGACAACATTTTAACTATTTTTTACGTTCAATGTTTTTCACAAATATACCATCTTCCTTTTGCCTTTATGAAAAGAACCTACCTTCTTTTGCTGGTCTCCTTATGTGCTTTTCCTTGCCTGATAGAGGCGCAGCAATGGGATTGGGCAGTAGGTGGGGCTGGTGGTTCAGAAGGTTATGCGCAGGCTCTTGATCCCTGGGGGAATGTGTTTGAAGCAGGGTACAATAATAACAGTGGTGGCACTATTAATTTTGGACCTATTGCATTAAATGCATATGGAAAGCAAACCAGCATAGTAGTAAAATATGACTCCAAGGGACAATTGCAATGGGTAAATAATACAACTGGCGGTATATCAAGACCGCTGGATATTGCTGCCGACGAGGCTGGGAATTTGTACCTATTGGCGTGGTATGCTGATACCTCTATTACCATTGGCCCACAAGTACTACATAATACGACAGGAACACCCGGGACTGTAGAAGTTTTTTTGGCTAAGTACTCATCATTAGGTAATCTGTTATGGGCAAAGAACCTATGTGAGGTAGTTAACGACACTAGTGCCTACTATGGGGAAACCGGAACAATTGCTATATGTGGTGATGATATTTATGTATCCTTTCCGTTTAAGGTGCCAAATCTCTCCATAGGTAGTAGTTCCGTTGTTAATACAGATGCCACAGGTGCTACCCGTGATTTCTTGTTTTGTAAATATGATTCATCAGGTAGTTTGGTATGGGTAAAGAACTTCGGAGGTATTGCGGATGATATTTGCTTTAAAATATCGGGTAGCCAAAACAGAGCAGTGTATCTTACCGGGAATTTTTCTTCTCCTTCATTGAATATAGGAAGTACAACCATTCATTCGGCAACTGGTGTTGTTTTCCTGGCTAAATATGATACAGCAGGAAATATGCTTTGGGTAAATAATCCACCAGGTACTATTGCAGATGTAAGAGGTCTCTGTGCTGACAGGTCGGGTAATGCCATCATTGCTGGTACCTATCATGGGCCAATTGTATTTGGGACATATAGCCTGAATACTGATACTGTCTTTTATAATGCTTTTATCACGAAGTTTGACAGCAATGGTATTGCGACATGGGCTAAACGAATACCTGGGAATAAGAATGTAAGTGGCTATTCGGTAACCGCCGACCCTTGTGGTAACATATGGGCTTCCTGCGGTATGGATAAGGATACCTTTGTGAATATAGAAGGCAATATTCTCTATGCACCAGCTGATAAACGAGACCCTATGTTTTTCGTAGGTTATGATGCGGGCGGTAACTATATTATGAGCTGTTCATTACCAACAGGGGGAGATGATTTGAACTCGATTAATGCAGATGGGGCTGGGAATCTCTTTATAGGAGGTGATTCCTGGGGAGGACCTTACGTGATTGGTAATGATACCCTCGTGGACCCAAACCACGCTTTTGAGGACATTTTTGCACTGAAATTCAGGACCCAATTTGTAAAGGATACCACTGTATTGCATACGCTGGTATGTATAGTGGATAGCACTCAATTGCAGGCACCTGAAGGGTATCCTTATTACCTATGGAATGATGGCACTGTAGGACCGGTACACAAGGCTGTATCTACTGGTGTGTGGACAGTGTATTGTACCGGTGATTGCCGGAGTGGTGTGCTTACCGATATCATTACAGTAGGGATTGGAAGATTAGATACCAACTATACTCATCAGGATACATTTATGTGTGTCAATTCAATACTGACCCTTACTGCACCTTCGGGATATTCGCCTTATGAATGGAGTGATGGTACTAATGGGCAGACTGATGTTGTGCGGTCCCCAGGAGATTATCTGGTAATATGTTCAGGTACCTGTACCAAACCCACACTTTTAGATACTTTTCATGTAGGGTTAAAAAATGTGGATCTTAGTTTTTCAATTGGCCCGTCAGACACCAATGTTTGTGGGCCACTGGTATTAGTGCCACCAGATTCGGCAGATGCATATAACTGGCAAGATGGATCAGAGGGGATTAGTATTACAGTGCATGAGGAGGGGATATACTATGTAGGTGTGAGCAGGCAAGGATGTTATTATACTGATACCATTGAGGTGCATTACCCCAACTTGACTCAACATTTAAAGGATACCATGGTGTGTGAAAATAATGCCATAAGGGTGAAACTTGTTGCAAATGCGCCACCTGGTTCACATATATTATGGAGTACAGGGGTTAGGCAGGAGGATTCAATAATCATTACTTATCCAGGTACCTATTGGGTAAGGTTGAGTGAGGATGCATGCGAGGGAAGTGATACAATGACCATTGCAACACGTGCCTGCAATTGTGATGCATCTGTGCCGCTGGCGTTTACTCCTAATAATGATGGGCTAAATGATTACCTAAAGCCGATATTTGATAAAACCTGTACTATTTATGATTATGTATTTGCGGTCTATAACAGGTGGGGGCAAATGGTTTTCAGTACCCGTGACCCTGATGATAAATGGGATGGGACTTTTAAACAAGTAAAGGAAGATGTGGGTTTGTTTATGTATTTTGTAGAATATAAAATATCAGGTAGCAGGCAAAGGTTTATGGTGAAGGGGGATGTGACGTTAGTGAGGTAGTATTTATGGATTTGGGATAAATAAATGACATCCTGTTGAGCCCTCATCGCTATTGGATTAAGGATTTCGCCAATTGTCTAAATATATTTTGATGCCCTTTCGTTTCGATGTGTGATACCCATCGAAACGAGATTGCGCCCTTGCAGGGCTTTCGAACTCTGAAAATATCATTTAATTTATCTTGGAATACTCTTATTTCAATCCAAACTTCCTTAAGATACAGGCATTGTCCTAACTGCCTACACTCATGCACTATGGCTTCGCCACAAGGGGGAATTACTGGTTCAAGATTATTGGGTCAGTAATGACTTATGAATAATTTTTTATTATTTTTCTTTCTTATTTCAAGAATATGGGTAGGTGTAACTTCTTTTAAAATCATGCATTCCTCTTGAAAAAAGAAACCCGCCTGATTTTACTGTTATCCAGTTTAATCAGACGGGTAATGTATTGGTTATTTAAATTCTCCTTATTGGATCTGCAGTTTAGCGTGGTAAGTAGTGTTGCCTGATTTAACAGTCAACAAATAAGCACCATTGGCTAAAGAAGGTAGATTCATTTGGGTTTTGCCATTTGTAGCATTCAATACCATTTCTTTATTGTAAACGATACGACCAGCCATATCAGCAATTTCTAAATTGCCATTAGTTGTGGTTAAACCATTCCACTCAATAGTGATATTGCCATGGGCAGGGTTAGGATAGATGCTGAAATTATTGTTTGCTTTTACATTACCAACTGCTGTGGTAGAATCAACAGTAATTAAAATTGTTTGATAAGCAGAGCAACCAGCATCACTTGTTATAGTATAAGTAATATACAATACGCTAGGGGCAATACCAGTTACTGCACCAGAAGTAGAATTAACAACAGCCAAAGATGTATTCTGGCTACTCCAAACACCACCTGTGGTAGCATCACTAAGTGTAATAACTAAGCCTGCATGAACTGAAGTAGGACCAGTGATTGGGTCAACAGTAGGGATAGAATCAATCATTACAGAATCTATTACGATACAACCTGGCATATTGCTGTAAGAAAAGTAAATACGACCTGGAGTAGTGCCCGCAGTAAAGAAACCGGTTAAAGAATCAATTGTAGCTGTAGGGCCAGGACCGGGAGGCGTAGGCCTAACCCTCCAGATGCCACCTAAAGCAGTATCGCTATAAGTAGTAGTATCACCTGCGCAGATGTCAGTTTTGCCAAGAATTGGTCCCATAGTATTTGGTACAATAGTAAATACCAGGCTAGCAGTAGCAGTTCCACAAACATTAGTAATTACATGGAAAATGGTATCAGTACCCAAGGCATTAGCACGAACACGTGATGGTGGGCGTAAAGTAGCAATAATAGTATCGCTTAAAATCCAGGTACCACCACGTGTAGTATCCCTGAAATTCAGGTTGCCACCAATACAGGTAGAAGTAGGGCCAGTAATAGGGCCAGCGGTTGGAGATGCATTAGCCCTTAAGAAAGCAGAAGAAGCTAAAGCTGTAGTAGCTGCACTGTCTAATAAAATACAGTTAACAATATCACCTGCTACTAGGGTAGAGTTGGTATACTCAAAAGTATCAATACCAACAGTTACACCATTTAATTGCCATTGATAATGAGGATGAGCATCTCCGAAAGCTGTAGCTGTGAAATAAATGGTAGAACCAGTACAAACTGTATCGTGTCTTGGGGTAGTGATACTGATACTTGGAACCGGAGCACCT
>CANGSR010000366.1 GCA_947456055.1 Chitinophagaceae bacterium | reverse complement strand
TGTGCCTTGCATAAAAGAAAAACTCCTGCGCCCTCTGGTATACTTTATTTAATCAATGTTCCTAAACAAATTCTATTCCAAAAATTCAGCAAAAGATATCTTTTAGGGGCATCAGATGTTAAACTCAGCACAATTGATATAGCTACAAGCTATTTCCCTATTAATCCGTTACAGATTTTCTTTGCAATACCCGGTCCTTCATAAATGAAACCAGTATACACCTGTACCAACGACGCACCTGCATTTAGCTTTTCCTGGGCATCTTCGGCAGTAAATATCCCACCACTCGCTATTATTACTATCTGCCCCTGGGTGCTGTCTCTGATGTATTTAATCACTTCGGTAGCCCTTTTCCTTAGTGGGGCACCACTCAATCCGCCGGCACCTATGGCTTCTACATCAGCTTTGGGGGTATCTAGCTTGCTGCGGCTTATGGTGGTATTAGTAGCTACAATACCATCTATTTTGGTGGTTTTTACTATGTCTATAATATCATCCAGTTGCTCATTAGTAAGATCAGGTGCTATTTTTAGTAGTATAGGCCTTGGTTTTTTATATTCCTTATTTATTTCCTGCAGGCGGTTTAGTAGTTTCGTCAATGGTTCCTTATCTTGCAACTCACGCAGTCCCGGGGTATTGGGGCTGCTCACATTTACCACAAAATACTGCACCACCTTATGCAGCTCCCTGAAACTTTTTTCGTAATCTTCGGTAGCCAGCTCATTTGGGGTATTTTTATTCTTGCCAATATTGCCACCTATTATTATCCTTTCTTTCCTTCTTTTAAGGTTTTCAGCAGCATTTGATGCCCCATGATTATTAAAACCCATCCTATTGATAAGAGCCTTATCGGTTGGTAGTCTGAATAACCTTGGTTTGTCGTTACCTGGCTGGGCTAGTGGGGTCACTGTCCCTATTTCTATAAACCCGAAACCCAGGCAGGCGAGTGCATCGGTGTATTTAGCATCCTTATCAAATCCTGCTGCCAATCCCACAGGGTTTGGGAAGGTAATATCCCATATCCTGCGTTCCAGTGGCGGGCTTTTTACTACATACATCGATTTGAGCAGGTTCCTGAGTAGAGGTACTGAATACGCAAATGATAATTTTTTCATCACCCAGGTATGTATTACCTCCGCATCAAATCTGAAAAGTATTGTTCTTATTAAAGAGTAGAGCATTTTTTGCAAATTAAAAAGTCAAAAGTTAAAAGTCAAAAAGTCCTTTTCGTTACAAAATTCAAAAGTCAAAAAGTCCTTTTTGTTATAAAATTCATTTCATTTTTTGAATTCTACATTCAATAGACATGTTGTCAATCCTCCAAGCATTTTAAACCCGAAGGGTTGACATTATTATAGCGTACTATCGATAACTTATAAAGAACCCTGAAAGGGTGACATTATTTGTCATTTTTAGGACATTCAAAAAAGGAAATATCTCTGGTTGCAATTATCATTTAAACTTTACCGTTTCCGACACATCAAATAAGCTTACAACCGGCGGCAAAAGTAATTTAATTATTCGCCCCCTGTATGTAGTGTGTAAATTCAAATTATTAGGCTGATGGATGCAATACCATATTGAGTGTAAAGTGTCGATGAATTAGCTATATATTTTAACAAAACTCACGGCTTAAGAAATCAGTGAAAATGTAATTTAGCAAAATTATGCCAGCCAAAACTTTAGTGGTGCTCTTCTTGTTGTGGATAGGTTCTAATCCGCTTTCTGCCCAAACCATTCATGGTGAGGTTTTGGATATGGATGATAAGCACCCTTTGACTGACGTTAATATACAGAATGCCTATACCTCATTCATTATCACTAGCGACGCACATGGCGCTTTCCTGATTGCTGCCAATGGAGGACACCTGATAGAGTTCAAAAAGCAGGGGTATAAAACAGCCCGCCTCAGGGTGCCACAGGGTTATATGCCTTCCTATTTTAGGATTATTATGAAAAAGGGGCTGTCTGAAATTTCAAAGGATGCAATTGTGAAGAGCAATCGTTACGATTATACCAAGGATAGTATTGCCAATCACGAATTGTACAAACACGAACTCGATTTTCCTAAAATGAGTGGTATGGAAGCTATCGCTTCTCCCTTCACAGCTTTAAGTCACCACAACAAGGAAATATGGCGTTTTCAGGATGACTTCAATGAATTTGAAAAGGATAAGTATGTTGACAGGACTTTTAATGAAGAGCTGATTAATAAGTTTACCGGTCTACAGGGTGACAGCCTGCGCACATTCATGCGTAGGTACAGACCCGAATACGACCAGCTTAAATCAATGAACGACTACACCTTCTTCAATTTTATTAAAAATAGTGCCAACCATTACCGTAACTCTTTCAATAGGGTAAATAGCCAGTAATTAAGTAATTGGCTACCAATTAATTAAGAGTGTTTATCCAAGTCTTGATTTAATCCATAGTCTGGATTCTTTAATACCCACCACCATCATTTCCCTCATTGAGAAACTCATGAATTTATTGAGTTGGTAATAGCCATAATACAATCCTGCCATTACTGTTAAAAGCGATGCTACTACTATTCCATATACATTGTGGAATACTAAAATACCTGTAAAATCACCCACTACCACCACTATCAGCATGATAATGACTTTGTAGAAATTGATTTTTGGTTTGTGGATGATATCAAGGGTGACACCAATAAACCTGTCGGCAGGATGTAAAAGCGCTATAAGCATCAATAGTCTATAGATATTGGCGGCTTCGGTACCTACATATTGTGGACCACCCAATATTCTGATTGCCAGGTCGGCAAATACAAATGCACCCAGGGTAAGTGGTATAAAAGTAAGTGTCAGTATACCAGAATACTTATGAAGGATAAAATTGGTTTCCTTATCGTTTTTCTGGTTAAATGCCACTGCCATTGCCGACATGCCTGTACCTACAAAACTACGTAATGGGAATTCTATTATTTCCATCAGCTTCACAGGTATGCTATAGATTGCCAATGCAGTAGTACCAAGCATTGATGTAATGATGAAAGTATCAGTATTCCCAAGCAATTTAGATACCACAGTAGACCCAAGGCTGTACTTACCATAGTGCACGATCTCCATGGTTGTTTCCGCCGACCGCTTGAAAAAGGTTCTTACCCTGGCAAGCCCCCAAACCAGTCCAACAATGCTGGTAAGGCAGTTGGTCAAAAAGTTGCACCATAGCAGGGCTTGTAGGGTCATTTGGTGGGTAATCATCAGCACGATGATATAGATAACCATCGATGCACTATTCACCAACCTTAGCCATAAGACCCTGTCGTAACGCTCATCTGCCACCAGTATCCAGAAAATAAGGTTGAAGGGTAGGGAACTTACAAAGGTTGCCCCAAACCATTGCACCGACACAGCAAGTGCTTCATTCTTTATATCCTTAATAAAAAACAGGAATCCTAAATCTATTATGGTGAGTAAGGCGGTAATCATGGTTGCCAAATACCATACCGAGCCTAATACATTGGCTGCCCTTTGAGCATCAGTGCCCGCATAAAACTTAATAGTAGCTGTACCGAGGAATCCACTCCTAATCGCATCTCCCAGTGCATATATACCTAAAAAGAAAAACCAAGCCCCAACATCAGCTTTTGATAATGAGCGGGTAAGCAGGGCAATAGTAAGCACACCGAATAATGCAATGATAGCATTGCCGGCTAATGCCAGAAAGTGCTTGTTCTTTAAATCTGCTAGTGTTATTGCCCGCATTATACTATAATATAGCCCACAATCCAATGCGTTATGTTTAGCATTGCAATGTGGGCTAAAGTTAGTATTTGGATTTTATTTCGCCTAATTATTGATTAGGATATATTGGCAATCTATTTTATTAAATCCTTATCAATAACCTATGTTGTACATTATTATAAGGGTCATTTATGGAAAAAGTATTTGTATTCCATAAATTGGAATTTAGCAAACTATGCGCTATTTCTCCTTAGTCAGTGTAATAGTTCTGCCAGCCTGGTTCAGGAAAAGTTCACCTTTTGCAGCATCAAAAATAATGATGATCCGGGCCTGGTCAAATTTGAAATTAGTTTCATCTACAGCTTCAAGTGGGAATGATTGTTGACCTGTGGCTTGTGCCATTAAAACATTGTCTTTACGTGAAATATTAATTTTCAATGGGAAAGCATCAGATGAATAAAGTCCTACATATTTTTCCAGTATTTCTTTCGAAACGGTTACACTGCTGAATGTAGGTATGGTATATGGTTTATGGAATTCAATACTCAATACCCCTATCATTATTTCATTCATTGGGTATACCTGTCCATTACTACAATAGGATACCGTAAGTTGTTCCTCTGGAAAATAGGCTAACCCTGATACAAAACCATCTATGCCCCCATTGTGGCCATATGCTTTTTTCTCGCCAAATGGGAAAACCAACATACCCATCCCGTAGCCTTCATTTACGGTTTTCATTTTCTCAAGGCTACTTTCCTTCAATAGTTTATTACTGAATAATGCTTCAATAAATTTAGCCATATCCTCTGGAGTAGATACAATAGAACCAGCACCACCCGGTATACTCATATCAGTAATCATTTCTGGCTCCCATTTCTGGGTATAAACATAAGAGTAAGCCTCATTATTTTTAGGATTAATAGAACCACCACAATAAGTGTTTTTAAGTCCCAATTTTTTAACTATTCGCTTTTGTAAAACCTCATTATAAGGCTGCTTTAACACTGACTCAATAATATAACCCAACAATACAAAATTCGAATTACTGTATCCTGATTTGGTACCAGGTTCAAAATCAGGTTCCCACTTTGCAATATATTTTACTATTTCTTCGTGGGTTTTAGGCTTGGTATTCCATTGCAGGTAAGTAGTATCGCTGGTGAAATTGTGTATACCACTACTATGGTTCATCATCTGGCCTATATTAATCAAGCCTGCATTGGGTATTT
>CANGSR010000365.1 GCA_947456055.1 Chitinophagaceae bacterium | reverse complement strand
GATTAATACTTCACCTTGGATACTTATTTTATTCATTAGTTTTTTATGCGAAATTATGTGTAGGGATTTATTTCTGCAACAATACAGCAATCATTCTTAGCACTTTCAAACTTTTCCTATAACTGGCATCTTATAAAATCATGCCATTGTTTGTCTTATTTTCTGACCAACAACATCAAATAGGACATTTTTTTTAAAATATAGCAGAATGGCCTATCGCTCTACCCTCTGTTGCTTTCGCTTTCAATTTTAATCGGGACTTGGCTGGACAATTTTCGAGCCAGTTCATTCGTACGTGCCATAGCATGGTGTAGAAACGATCCGTTACAAATGGAATAACCTGGGGTCAGGGTATCTGAATTGATAATCAAGTTCTGAAATCAATTTCTGGCAAGATATGATTTTGCCTTTGGTTGAAATATGGCCAGGGCTGCTAGTATTCGTCTGGGCAGCGATGACTTCTGCTTTGGCAGGATGCATTGGGGCAACGACATTGTAGACTTTTGAAGCCGAATGCAATACAATCATTCTTTTTATTATCCCACGAACATCCTCATAATGAACGTGGTTAACGGGAAGTTCAAGGTTGGATACCCGGTAGTTACTCAATAGCCTGTTTCCTCCCATTAGTCCCGCTAATCGAAGGATGTTGACTTGTGGATACGCTTGCCTTACTAATCGTTCATTAACCACATCCTCCGGTGGCAAGTCGGCTTCGGTGAATTCCATCGGGGAATCCGGATATACACTAGTAGAACTCATAAAGAACATCTGCCCTTTAAAGTCACCGAGAAAGGATACTAAATTTGCAATCATAGCAGACTGAGCACTGAAGGAAGTGTTTTTATTGGGAAAAGGCACGGTAATAACTACCACATCCAAATCCTGTACTTCATTCCATAGTTGCGGAGCAGGCAAACTAATAACATCAGAAAAGCTGACAAGAGTGGGATTAAACCCTTTAGCATCTAACAGCTCAAATTTTTCCTGAGAGGTGGTTGTAGTCCGAATTGAATATTCACCGCCTATGGATTCTATAATTCGTTCGCCGAGCCAGCCACATCCTACAATTCCTATTGTCATAAGACCATCGATTAAGGATGGTAAATATAATGCTTCGAGGGATAAGATACTCTTTTATCCAGGACTTCAAATCATCGTTTTTGCTCAAAAAAGCTCCAGCCCAAGCCGTGCCATTCAAAATAAAAACACTGGTCTGAAAAACCTGATTACCATTCGGGACGACTGGGCAACTTTCAAACTAATTTACTCGAATCTGTGGGTAACAACAAATAAAAACGGGAATAAAATACCAACAATTGGCAAGTTTATTCTCTTTTTAATTTTACGTCGTGCCGGCAAGATTCGAGCTTGCGACCATTCCGTATGCCGCAGGGATTGTATTTTGAATGGTTTATAAATAATATGATATGCATGGAGTTTGTTTCGCAAGCGGCACGCTTGTAGGAAATCAGCGCAATCGGTAAACTTGGACTAGTGGGGTGATTGGACAATGTTTGAATTCTCTCAATTAAGAATTGAATAGAAGTGATTGCCAAATAGCACTGTTATTGCAAGACTTGTCGGAGATAATTATTATCTTTGATATGCTCAAAATTATGGACAGCCAGCAAAATGAAGAAGGAAAAATTGTTACTTAAATTGCTGAGTGGTAACGCCGATGCTAATTTCGAATTAAGTGATTTGGAAAGAATCCTTTACCGATTGGGGTTTGAAGAAAGGAGAAGTGGTGGCAGCCATATAATTTTCTTTAAAGATTGTATTCCAGGCATCATCAACCTTCAAAGAACCCAAGATGGAAAGGCAAAATTTATCAGGTAAAGCAGGTGCGTGATTTTTTGGTAAAAAATATGTTGGTGGATTATGAACAGATATGAAGTAATTATTTACTGGAGCCAAGCTGATGGCGTTTTTATTGCAGAAATTCCGGAATTAGCCGGTTGCGTAGCGCATGGTGAAACACAAGATGAGGCATTGCATGAAGTAAATATTGTAGGCAAAGAATGGCTGGACCTGGCTACTGAAAAGGGCTGGCAAATTCCTGAGCCAAGGGGAAGAGTTTTGTATGCATGAGTAGCAAGCCGTTTGGGCGCAGATGTTTTGTAATTAGTTCTGTTTCTGAACAAAACTTTCTCTGACTTGTAGAAAGGTTATGGCGAAAGCCATTTCGCTTTTCATCTGCGGTATTATCGGAGTTGGCACTCTATGCTCTAATTTGAGTAGGGAAGACAAGGTTCGAACTTGCGACCAATTCGCTTGCCGCAGGGATTGTATTTTAAATGGTTTATAAATAACATGCATTAAGTTTGTTTTGCAAGCGAGACGCTTGCAGGAAACCAGACCAAGCGGAAAGCTTGGACTAGTGAGTTCTAACCCAAAAACAGAAATCTTTGGGTAACAACAAGCAAAAACGGGAACAAACTAGCAATAATTAGCAAGTTTATTCCCGTATAATTTTCAGTCGGGACGACTAGACAACTTTCGAACCATTTTATCAAAGACTTGCTCACTTTGAATGCACTTTTGGGGATGATTGGGGAAATATGAGTAACAACTGACAGAAACTAGTAAATACTTGCCTGTGGTTGACTGGATAAATTTCGAACTCTCTAATACAGTGAGCAAATTTTATTCTGCAAATTGAATGTTACATCTCTTTTGAATTTTGTCTTTCCCAAGTTATGTAAGCTTCCCGTCCGAGGCTTATAGTTGGATCTCCACACAATGGCCATTTTATTTTTAGATTATGAAGAGGTTGGAAGGGTAACGGGCCAGTATAGATCAAAGATGGGTCGATCTGACCGATTATGTCGAGATTTGGTTTGTTCCGGCGTGTATATACACCAATGCAAATTTCTTCCTTTGAAAAAATGTCATAACCCGGTAAATTATAAATTCTTTCAAAGATTAGTGGTTTCAGATCAATGATGCTTATTTCTTCAAATGATACCTTGTGGTGAAACAATAGAGGTGTAATTGCAATATGACACATTGGATGTAATTCGGGTGTCTTCTCCCTTTGGGAAAGAACAACAGCGATACCCCAAAAACCTTCTTGAGGTTGTGTTCTTATGACATCACCTTTATTTAATATTTGCGCCTTTTTCATTATTCTATATTCTGTTCTATAAAGCTGTTATTTGTCGATTTTGATAGTATATATTGGATGTATGTTTATTGTCTTTCGCAAGCCTTGAGAACATATACTAAACCATGAAGTGAAATAGAAAAACGGAGCCAAAAGGCATCCGTTTTTCTATTAGTCGGGACGACAAGATTCTATCATAATGAGACTCCACTTAACAACTTAGTTTATTACTGTTAAAAATGAACGTGAATAATGCATTTTGAACGTTTTTCTTAACAATTTTAGTGATCTCCAAAAGATATTAGTTAATCGTTTTTTGCTACAGTTTTTCTACAGTATATTATCTTTGTAAAAACAATAAATCCATTGGCTAAAAAAGGAATCAGACTTGCAAATTTAATGGTTAACAACGGGTCAATTGTGGTCTATTATCATAAAGTAACTACAATGAAGTTACCGACTGGTGTTATCATAAATAAAAAGAAAAATAAAAGTGGAAAATTCATTGAATGGGATTACAAGAGAAATACTCTAAGTAATGAGGTTCCTGATTTTGCTACAAGCCATTCTATTATACAGGATTTATTGAATAAAGTTAACGATATATTAGAAGAGAATGCTGCCAATGGTGTTTTTCTGACAGGTGTTGAACTTGAGAGTATATTAAAAAAAGAAAAAACTGAAAAGCAGTTTTTAAGATCAACTTTACTACTTGATATGTATCGCCAATTTCATGCCGAAAAGAAGCATGATCTTGAGATTAATGGTAAAATCATAAGCCTCAAAGATTATACTTCGTTTATGAACCTAATTATTGATTATGAAATGGTGCATGCAATAAAACTTAAGGTAATTGATGTAGATGTACATTTTCTTAAAAAGTTACATTACTGGCTGAAAGTTAAATGTCCCGCAACTGTTGAAACTCCTGAAGGCACCCATCATTTAGTTACCAAAGGCAACTTAGGGGCGAAAACATTAAGGAAAAGATTCGATATATTTAAAGAATATTTTAGATATTTACAGGTTAATAAGTTAGTTGCTGATATTGATTTTTTAAAAGAGTATACCAAAAAATACTTGCCTAATACTACTACTATTAAAACAACTTTGACAGTAGACGAGGTGTTTATGTTTTACGACTTTGATTTTAAAAATGAGCGGCTAAATAAGATTAAGCAACTTTTTACTTTTGCGTGCCTAACAGGAATGAGATGGGGCGATTTAGAGAGCTTCGATGGTAGATTTATTACCAATAGAGATACATTTCCTATTTATAAAAAACGTGCACAAAAAACAGCAAATTCAAGTGGGGCTATTGTAGAACTGCCACTTTGCCCTACCGCAGTTGAGATTTTAAAAAATAATGCATACTCATTAAAGCCATTAATGATAAGCAATGTAAAGGCAAATGAATATGTAAAAGAAGCTTTAAAAACTACAGGTTATTTTGATGGAATTACTAATTTGGTAGATAAGGAAACTGGTGAATATTTGAGACGATATGAGGCTATTACCATGCATAAGGGAAGAGATACCTTTATTACTAATTTAGTAAATTTTACACCATTGAATGAGTTAATGAAATACACTGGTCATAGCAAATTATCGACATTGCAAAAATATATTGACCGAACAAGAACAGTTTGTCATACGTATGTTAATACAACTTTTAAAAGAAACACACATGAGTGAATCTAGATTAGATAAAGCGTTTTGGATTAATTTAAGGAATCAGCAACAGTTTACGGAATTTGAAATACATATTGTGACTAAGATAATTAATGGTGAATAGATTTGGGCATGGTTTTGTAATGAAATGGGATGCTTATTAGAATATC
>CANGSR010000364.1 GCA_947456055.1 Chitinophagaceae bacterium | reverse complement strand
TACGAAATGAATATTGTTATTTACAGCTTCTACCTTATGCCCTAAAGTTGTTTTTAGTCCATTAATATTATCAGGTTGAGCGGGATTATCTGATAGTTCTTGTTTTAAACACTCTATTGAAGCATATGCACTGTCTATCGAATTCCCTAGGTAGCGCAAATACATGGTGTCTTTGGTTAGCATGTATCCTCGCTCAGCCCGGTCTATATTATAGAGGTGCAACTCAGTATTTAGTATTTTTTCTAGCCCTGTATTAGCAAAATCGGCCTGGTTTGAATATTTTGTAAAAGCCCTGAAACGGTCTACTGAAAATAAGGATAAGGCCACCATGGAAATGAAGGAAATGCAAAATGCAAAACTGATGATGAAAAGCCTCTTTTTCATTAAAACTCAAAGCTAAAGGTTGTGCTACAAATTTGTTCTATTTCTTTTGATAATATTAATTCGAAGGAACTAAGCACTATTGTATCGGGAATGTTTTTGCCTCTATAAATCCTTCAAAATGGTTATATTTGACTCAATTCTTTGCCTATATCAGGGTATTTTGATGTGTTTAACCCTTGAGATTCTGTATTTTGAGGAAGAACATGTGTCAATGATCTTGATGTTCAAATTGTTGAATATATAGAAATAACGCAAAGGCAAATATTAGGTTGATTTATTTAATTGTGGTAGCGGTTATATGCAGAAAATACTTGTTGTAGATGATGATAATGATTTGTGTCTATTGTTGTGCAGATTCCTGACAAGGAATGGATATTTTGTTGATGGGGTAGGTAGCGGCACTGCAGCAATTGAGCTTTTGGCCAAGTATCAGCCCGACCTTATATTAAGTGATTTCAGGCTTGGAGATATGACTGGTATCGAGTTGTTTGTGAGAATTAAGGAAATTCTCCCACAAACACCAGTCATTTTTATTACAGGTTATAGCGATGTAAAGGAAGCAGTGGAAATTATGAAGATGGGTGCTTATGATTATGTTACCAAGCCTCTATTTCCCGATGAAATTTTATTGACTATCAAGAAAGCACTAGCCGATGAGCTAATTGAAAGTTTTTCTACAACTCAAAATAGCACAAGACATACGGGCATGCAAAACAAAAGTAAGTCAAAAGCCGAGCGTCATTATATTACAGGTGATAGTCCGGAATTTGCCAATATTATCAAGCAGATAGAGCTTGTTGCCCCAACCAATTTCAGTGTCATAATTTATGGTGAAAGTGGTAGTGGTAAAGAAGAAATTGCCCGTCAGATACATCAGAAAAGTAAACGGAAAGATAAACCATTTGTGCCTATAGATTGTGGTGCTTTGTCTAAGGATTTGGCAGGTAGCGAACTTTTTGGCCACGAAAAAGGTGCTTTTACGGGTGCCCTTAGTCAAAAAACAGGTAGCTTGGAAATGGCTAATGGCGGCACTGTATTCCTTGATGAAATTGGCAATCTTTCCTATGATATTCAGATATCACTTCTTAGAGTGGTTCAGGAGCGTAAAATAAGAAGGGTGGGGGGCATAAAGGATATTGATATAGACGTGAGAATTATTATTGCCAGCAATGAAAAACTTTGGGAAGCAGCCAGGGCAGGAAAGTTTAGGGAAGACCTTTACCATAGGTTTAATGAATTTAGTATCGAAGTGCCTGCATTGCGTGAACGCAAAAAGGACATTATGATTTTTGCCAGGCATTTTCTAAACCTAACCAATACTGAGTTGGGTAAAAATGTCTTGGGTTTTACAGCCGAAGTTGAAGAAGCATTGAATAATTATGTATGGTATGGCAACCTGCGTGAGTTGAAGAATGTAATAAAGCGGGCCACCTTACTATCAGATGGAGCGTTTATAGAGCTTAAATCTTTGCCATTTGAGATTATTAACTTCTTTAAACTACAGTTTGAAACCCCCGCTAAAGCAATGCCAGATAATATTTCGGTTAATTTGAAAGATAATAGTATGGCATCAATACCACCCGGGAGCAGGCTCAAATCAGCCAATATGGATGCGGAATATGAGGTTATTCTTGATGCACTCAAGCAATCAGACTTTAATAAAAGTAAGGCAGCTAAGCTTTTGGATATAGATCGAAAGACATTGTACAATAAGATGAGGCAATTCAAAGAGTTTAATATTGAATAAGCAACAGGTCGGTTAAAGTATCAAATATTCAGTTTTAATGGAACAAACTAATGGCAAGGGGCTAATTGCATGTAATGCTGGGTTGAAATTACCGGAACAGGTTCTGTACGAAAGAATAGCCAATTCCGGTGCAGGGCTCTCTCTATTATTAAGAGAAAGTGACCTGCTTGTCCTTCATATGAATGAGCAGTTTACCTATTATTTTGGCTATACGCCAGTCGATATGGCAAATGGTTTGCTTTTTTTAGATATGATAGAGCCTCACCAGCATGTGAGGTTTGCCCATCATATCCATACTGTGAAAAATATTTTACAGGCTCGTTCCCAATACCTCACTTATAGAATTATTGCAAAAACCGGCCAGGTTATCTCCTGCTATTTATATGCATCACCGCTTGATTTAGGCGATGGTGCAGATCAGAATTGTTTTCATTTGGCTTTTCACCCTGATCTTAGTAAATGGACTCCTCCTTTTACCTCTTTTGAGACAAAAGAGCTTTTTCTGGAGCAATTTACGAATGAGGCATTTGGTACTTTTGAATATATAAGTGATGTCGATAGGGTATTCTGGTCTGCAGGGGTTTACTCAATTTATGAGGTCGACGATGTAAATAGGGAGATTGACTACCAGTTTGTAAATTCTTTTGCACATCCTGATGATAAGCTTAAAATAAGTGCCCACACCAAAAGTGTTTTGGAACAAGGGGGAGATATGGATGTGGAATTTAGGATTGTGACAGCAAAGAATAACGTGAAATTGATTCATGGTTTAGGTAAGGTTATAAAAGATAGGGATGGTAAATTACTTAAGTTTGCTGGTAGTATCAGGGATATTACAGAGCAAAGGCAGATAGAGGAAGCACTTAAAAATAAGATAGAGGAGCTATTTAGGTCGAATCGTGAATTGGAGGAGTTCGCTTATATAGCGAGCCACGATTTGCAGGAACCCCTTAGGAAAATAACCACTTTTAGCGATAGGTTGGCTGAAAAATATAAGGATTCACTGGATGATGAAGGGAATATGTATATAAAGCGTATTGTGGCCTCTGCAGGCAATATGAGATCTTTAATCAATGATTTATTGGAATTTTCAAGAATTTCAAAAAGCGAAAATCAATTTCAGAATGTCGATATGGATGTTGTGATAAAATTGGTTTTACACGATTTTGAAGTGCCAATTGAAGAAGCAAAAGCTATTATTAATTTGGGAGAACTGCCTGGGATTATGGCAATACCCTCGCAAATGAAACAACTACTTGGTAATATTATTAGTAATTCCATTAAGTTTAGAAAGCCGGGATTGCCACCTGTAATCAATATTACCTCATCCAGATTATCAGGTCAGGAAAAATCTGATTATTTATTGCAACCACACTACACTTATTTCAAAATCCAGATTGAAGATAATGGTATAGGTTTTGAAAATGAATATGCCCAAAAGATCTTTCAGGTTTTTCAACGTTTGCATGGCCGATCGGAGTATCCTGGCACTGGTATCGGGTTAGCTATTTGTAAAAAGATTGTAGAATGCCACAATGGGCATATTTATGCAGAAAATGTTGAGGGCATGGGGGCCAGGTTTGTTATTATTTTGCCACAGGAACACATTTCAGTGAAATAGTTATACCATGATACTTCCTAAAAAAAATGCCCGCATACTTATAGTTGATGATGATGAAGATGATTTTGTTATTATTGGTGGTTATATCAAATCTATCGATGGGAATTCATATCAAATAGAATGGGGGAGGAATTTCGCAGAAGGAATTAAGTTGCTATCTACAGGTAGCTATGATTTGTATTTTGTAGATTACCGCCTGGGAATTAAGAATGGGGTAGATTTTCTTGAAGAAGTGGAATCTCGAAAAATTGAGGTGCCCGGTGTGTTGCTTACTGGTAAAGGCAATTATGAAGTTGATATTAAGGCCATGAAATTTGGGGCTGTTGATTACCTGGTGAAAACCGAATTATCTTCAGAAAAATTGGAAAGGTGTATCAGGTATGCCCTTGAGAGGGCAGAAACTACCAATGCACTCAAAAATAGCGAGCTTAAGTACAGGAATATTTTCGAAAAGTCGAAGGATGTTTTTTTTGTGGCAGATGAGCAACTCAATATTTTAGATGCCAATCAATCGGTTTTTACTTTATTAGGATATGATAGTACCGAGGTTTTGAAAATGAATCTTACTGACTGGTTTGGTTTCGATGAGCAAAGGGAGTTCTTAATCAAAAGTATTGAGCTTGGGGTTGGTGTTACAGATCTTGAAATAGTATTGATGAGCAAAAGTGGTGAAAAAAAATACTGCATTATCACACTTACTTTAGAACAATCCGCCGACAATGACACCTATCTGCAAGGTATTATACACGATATTACCCACCTTAAAAAGGCAGAAAAGGCAACACTACAGGCCGAAAAACTAGCTGCCGCCGGAAGGCTCGTAAGAACCATTGCCCATGAGGTGCGTAATCCACTCAATAATATTACGCTCTCGGTAGACCAGATGCGTATAGATGCCAGGGATGAAAATTTGCAGCAATATTTCGATATCATATTAAGGAATGGCAAACGCATTAGTGACCTGATAAGCGAACTGTTGTATACCTCCCGTCCTACAGAAAATACCTTGGAAAGGCAAATCCTTCAAAATATCCTTGATGATGTTATTGAGGCATCAGTGGATAGGATAACCTTGAAAAATATAAGGCTACAAATTAGCTACCCTGAAACAAAAATTGAGATACTTGCTGACCGGGAGAAATTAATGATAGCCTTGCTTAATATTGTGATTAACGCTATTGAGGCTATGAACAACAACGAAGGTCGCCTCTTTATTGCACTCATAG
>CANGSR010000363.1 GCA_947456055.1 Chitinophagaceae bacterium | reverse complement strand
GCTGTGAGTTCCCTGAAATATAAGGATTACCAACATTTTGCCAACTTTGGGCATGAACAACAAATACAGGTATGAAAAGCGAGAGAATAAAAATAGTTTTTTTCACAAGTTGAACTTTCAAATAAAGGTAATTATTTCCCTTTAATTGCAATCATACTTTTACATCCCCGATATTCCTGATATTCCGAATGGACACCAGAAACTGCCAATAAAACCCGTTCTCTGAACGTCTTCATCTTCCCCCAGCCCAAAATTTGCAAACAATTATCAGAATGTTGCACCTTCGAATGTTGCACCCGCTCCGGGGTGCTAAAACGGGAGTAGGTGCATAAAAGGCTACAAACCTTGCACTCCTACCGGAGTGCTTCCCCATTCCCCCACCCCGCCAATCTTTCCACATTTTCCCAATACTCATCCTCATATAAAAAAATTACCCAACCTTTGCACCGTCAAAATCCCACCAAATTCCCAATAAAAACAATAGCCCAAAAATCTTGCAGCGGCAATTCCCCCTTTGTGCAAGGGCCTGTGCGTTTGGGAAGGGGGCAAGGATAAAAACCATGATACCATTGGGGCAATGTGGGGCAATAATGGGAAATTACGAAAACACACATATAATTAACAATCAATCACTTACAAGCACATCAATACCCCAATTGGAAAAATATTTTATTTCAGAAAATGGGGCATTGAAAAAAAAATGGGTCACTAGTCCAAGCGTCAATCACGCTTGGTCTGGTTTCCTGCAAGCGTCCTTGCGAATTGAAGCGGGACGCTTAATAGTAAAAGGACGAAGCGTGATGCTTCGACCAGTACCATGCATTGTCCGCTAGCTTTTATGCAAATTTTCTATTCGAAAGGATTGTTGGTAAAAACACCAACAATGACCAACACTTCACTACCCATATATTTTGAGGCTGCTTCACCCACAGAAAACGCGCCATCGCAGTGATGCGCAGGGGGGATTGTATTTTTATGGGAAATGCCCAATAGCATAGCTACTGATGAATGGTGCCACCGCCACGACCTACCATTAGCGGTCTAAAAGCCGGGACAAAAATCACCTCAATAAAAAAGTCCCGGCGAACCGGGACTTTTTTTGTTATAAAACCAAACGACATTATTCATCATCGCCTGATGGTGCCGGGCCACGGCCACCTTTCTTTTCCAGCAGGTCTCTCACCTTTGGACCCATCAGCTGCATCTTGTCAAATATGCTTTTGGCAGTAGCTGAGTCACGGGCCTGAACGGCTGTTTGGGCTATACCCTGCAATATCTGGAATTGCTGGTTGATTTCATCACCCATTATTGCCCTTGGTTCCTCACCCAGGGATGCTACCCAGTTTACATTTGATTCTGCATTCTGCACCATCTTCATAGATAAGGCCTGTGCCTGCTTGATACCACCTGCACGGTAGTAAGATGAGGCAAGGAAATAGCCAGTAAGATCGTAGTAATAAGAATGCTCCGTGATACCTGCCATTACCTTGTCAAGTACCTGTATCGCCTTGTCGTTCTTGCCTTCAGCCACTAATGAATTGGCCAGGAAGCTGGCATCCATACGGTAAGAATAAAGGTCGTGCCTGTTTGGCTCATCGAAGTATACGTCATTCCTGTCTGCCCCACCCCATTTGAAGGTCTTCATAAACAGGTCATAACTCTTATCCGTATTTACACTACCCAGTACCTGTGCATTGTTTTTTGCAGGGTCGTTGTATTTGAATGGCAACAGGTGGTAAACCAGGCCTTCCATGTGCAAATAATCACCTGTACCTACATAATCACCAGAACGTAAGCCTGCATCGAAGTAAATAGGGCGTTTCCAACCTTCATTAGCTACACCTGCTATTATATTCAGGATGGCAAGGTCGCTCTTGGTAGCTGCATTCTTAGGATATACAAACTTCATGTCGGTAATTACCTTGGCAGAATCTTCAGGCTTTACAAAACCACGCCTTATCAGTTCTTCCTTGCTCAATGAAGGTGCAAAGAAGTTCTTTGATGGGATGTAGTTCATTGGCTCCTGGCCTCTTGACATACCCATTTTATCAGGGTCTTTGCTATTAATGAAGTTACAGATCTCGGTAAGATTGAAGAACTTATCAGCAGGTATCTGTGGGTTCTTATTATACATGGTGTAGTTGTGGTGGTCACCAATATAATCTTCCCTCTTCCATATCATAGGCAATGCATCGGCCTTATTTGTCTTATAATTTAGCTGGTCTACATACCAATCGATACCCAACAAGCTGGTATTGATTATACGCACATCCTGGCGGAAACCTTCTACTTCCTGTATATACCACAACGGATAGGTTTGGTTATCGCCAAATGTAAATAGAACGGCATTAGAGTCGCAGCAGGAAAGTGTGTTGAACGCCACATCATGTGCCAACCATTTCCTTGAACGGTCATGGTCATCCCATTCTACCCTTGCCATAAGCACAGGAACAATAAGCCCAATAGCCGTACTCGCTACCACCATGGCCATATTGTGCTTTCCCTTGCGGAGCCAGTCATAAATCATCAATACACCAAGACCTATCCAAATAGTAAACGTATAGGTGCAACCTGCAAACGCATAGTCACGCTCACGTGGCTGGTTAGGAGGCATATTCAGATAAATACCAATTGCAGCACCTGTAAAGAAGAACAGGGTAAGCACTACAATACCATCTTTTTGCTTCCTGCCGAACTGGTAGATTAGACCTATCAAACCCAGGATAAGTGGCAGGAAGTAAAGCTTATTATGTGCACCATTGGTAGTGAAACCACTGCCCATTTCGTCGGTATTACCCAGGCCTCGCATTTTGTCGATAGGCGCAATACCCGATATCCAGTTGCCTCTTTGTGGGTCGCCCTGGCCTTCCATATCATTTTCACGTCCGGCAAAGTTCCACATAAAGAATCTCCACCACATCCAGCCCATCTGGTAACCCACAAAATACTTCATATTATCGGCAGATGTAGGCTCTTCCTTAGGGCCTAAACCACAGAACGCACGATAGGCATTGATATGGCTTGGGTCGTTATAATCATAAATACGAGGGAAGAGGTGCATTTGGTCGGATTCAAAAACCGGCTCTCTTTTCTTACCTACAACCTCGTAATTGTCTTTACCATTCACCTTTGTTTGGGCATACATGTCGCCTTTATCAGCCGCATCGTAGTACTTACTGTTGAAATAAGGGCCATAAATCAAAGGCTGTTGGCCAAATTGCTCACGGTTTACATAGTCGAGGAAGCTAATAGGGTTATCGGGATTAGTCATATCAATTGGCACATCAGCCCTAGACCTGATGATAGCTGAGAAATAACTAGAATAGCCTATGATGATGAACATGATGCATAATACACTTGTGTGCAGGGTATACATTTTCCTCTTTTTGGCAAATAACAAAAGGAAAATAAGGAGACCTGTAAGCAGAAAAAGGAATACTATAGAACCCGTATCGAATGGCATACCCATACCATTGGTGAACATAATATCGAACTTAGAAGCAATCTTAGGGATATACTGTATTACACCAAACTGCACAAATGCCAATACAACACAACCCATTACAAAGGCCACTATAGTGCCTTTAAGGCTTGATTCGTAACGGCGGTAGTAATATACCATTGCCAGTGCAGGGATTGTCAACAAGTTAAGCAGATGGACACATACCGAGATACCAATAAGGTAGGCAATAAGCACTATCCACCGGTCGGCGTGTTTATTATCGGCTACATTCTCCCACTTAAGGATAGCCCAGAAGGTAATGGCAGTGAAGAATGAAGATGTGGCGTAAACTTCCGCCTCTACAGCCGAGAACCAGAAGGTATCGGAAAAGGTATAAGCCAAGGCACCAACCAGGCCGGCACCCATAATGGCTGCTGTTTGTGTAATATCGGGATCTCCCTTGCCTTCAACCATTAGTTTTTTGGCAAAATGGGTGATGGTCCAGAACAGGAAAAGGATGGTTAAAGCGCTGGCCATTGCAGATAATGAGTTAATAAACCATGCCGCATGGGTTGACGGGCCACCGGTAAGGGTATCACCTGCAAACAAAGCAAAGAAGCGCTGCAATAACATGAAGAAAGGGGCACCTGGTGAGTGGCCTACTTCGAGTTTATATGCGCAAGACAGGAACTCACCGCAATCCCAAAAGCTAACGGTTGGTTCCATTGTCATCAGGTAGACGATATAAGCAATACCACCTGTGATCCAACCTGTAAGGTTATTGATTTTTGAATATTTCATGAATAATTATTAGAATGGAGACAAAAATAACAAAATCTGTCAGTTCACAAGACTTTTAGTTGAATGATTGGGTTAAATAAGGTTAATCATCAAATAGATTGATAAATAATTCTGGAAGGCGGGGCTGCAACAGCTATTAACTGACAGTATCAGGCATACAGTTTTTGGTATTAATGCGATCTTGTAAGGGAAAAAGTAATTTGTACATAACACCACTACCTAATTCAAAACCTTTGCAAGCGCCTCCATTGACACAGGTTTTGCCAAAAAATGACTGACATTATTATTGGCCTCTGCAACAACACGATCTTTATTGTCAATAGAACCGGAGAGTAGGCAAATTTTAATCCTATTCTTAATTTCGGGGTGAAACTTATTGAAGTAGGCCAAAAATTCCCATCCTGTCATTTCGGGCATATTTATATCAAGCAGAAGTGTGGCACTCTCACCTAAGCCCACATATTCATTAGCTATTCCTGAAAGTGCATCATATGGATTGGTGTATACGCTAACATGACTATTGCCTACTATGTTCTCAATCATTTTTGAACAGAGGAAATTATTCACAGAGTCATCATCAATAATAATAAAGCGCTTGCACCCTTTCATAACCAGTCCTTATACCTACATTTAGCCACCTGCCTGGCAGGGAATGTTGATAAAGGCAAAAATAGAATGCATTAAGGACCTTTATATCCCTATTATTGGTAGTTTAGTGAAGATGACAAAATAAAGTATACCAATTTTACTAATTCTGTTC
>CANGSR010000362.1 GCA_947456055.1 Chitinophagaceae bacterium | reverse complement strand
TATCCTGCTCTATCCTTTCCAGATATTTCTTAATCTCATCCAGTTCTTCTGCATTTGGCTTATGGTGGCCTAGTGCCTGCATTACCAATTGCGATGCCGAACCATTGAACACATTATCAATCATTCTTTTCACTAATTGTCCCTGTGTTTTTTCCTGCGAAATGTTTGATGTGTAAATGTGGCTCTTCGCTTTGGCATCCCTTGTCAATAATCCTTTCTCATGCATTATCTGCATAAGCTTAAGCGTTGTAGTATAACCCGCATCCTTATTTTTCTCCAGTACTTCATGCACATCACGTACTGTGCATGGGCCCTTTTCCCAGAGTATATTCAGGATTTCAAGTTCACTATCTGTTGGTTTTAAATTCATTTTGTGGTACTTTTAATAATAGCAAACGACCTACGAATTGTTTCGTAAACAAACCTACGAATATTTTCGTAAATGCAAATAATGTTTTTCCATTTTTATTTTATTTAACAAAGAGGGGGAGTGTGTGTGGGTTAATGTTACATCCATGCATGAAAAGAAGGGTTTGTTTACTGATGTACATTCATTAAGATCACTGGTGTTTTTGCAAATCACCAAGTCTGAGATAGGAATTCAAAGAAAATCATCCTACAAAAAGTGTCACGATCAGATAGAGAACAATATTGTAACGCAGATAATAGCTGATATATCATTTCTGTAAATCTAAATAATAGGAGCGGCAAGTTTAGATTATTATTTCATAACTTTATTAAAAATAAACCAATGAAACATTTGATTAAAGAATTAGCAATATGCCTTATCGTGCTTTTCCTATATAGTATTGGAAGCCATGCCCAGCAATTTAAATGGGTTAAAGGTGGAGGGACTGACCAGGATTTGAGTTCATTAGGTGGCGCATCGGCAGAACAATCTGAGTACATGTGTACAGACCTAAATGGCAATATTTATACACTGAATCAAATAGGTACAAATGCAATAATAGCAGACACCTTTCATAGAACTACAGGTGCATATGGAGCAAGCCATAATATCTTTGTTACAAGTTATACAAGTAACGGACTAATGAGATGGGCAAAGCTAATCGCATCAAGTGGAGATTGTTTTCCCTACGGAATGCAGGTGGACAATATTGGAAACTTATATATTGCTGGTTACTTTCAGCACCTCACTGGGTTATTCCATATTGGGAATGATACTACTTTGACTATACCTACCTACCAGGCTAATGGAATAATACAACTTGATACAAACGGAAATTATAAATGGATTAGGTATGTAGGTACTAATTCTACATCAACTGGTAGTGGAACATATTCATTTGGTTCAACCCTTGCCATTGACGGCGCAAATAATGCCCATTTCCTACATTACACAAAAAATGGGGTACACATAACATCAACTTTAACCAGTATTGGGGGGACTTATGATTTAGTATATGACCGATATGGCAATCTTCTAAGTAGTTTAAGAATTGATTTAGATTCTGAATGGTATTTCAATTCTGTGGTAATAGACCCAGCAACTAATAAATTATATGCATGTGGAGCAATAAATCAAGGTATTTTTGGGGGATTTCTAACGGATACATGTTTTGTGGCAGCATTTGATGCTAGTAGAAACAGGCTTTGGCAATACTTTACAGGCAATGATACAATGGGTTCAACAATAGCAGCACTAACGTTGGATGAAAACAAACGATTACATATAGTTGGTGATGCCATATCTAATTCATTAAGTTTAAGCACTTATTTTTATTTTAATGGAGATACTGCATATAATACGCATTATTCACATTATGCAATGGCTGTAATTATGACTATAGATACTAATGGTCATCCTTTGAAAATTACAAAATTTGATGGTAGCTTAGCAATTTCTGCTTTAGGTGCTATTACTCAATTGCCAAATGGTAAAGTAGCAGCAATAGGCACTTATGCAGGAGAAGTAATAGGTGGTAGTTTTCATATTATTACACCAGCTGGTGAGGCTCAGAATCCATATTTGGTTATTGTAGATTCTGCCGGGGATGTACAAACAATCCAGCAATTACATGGAAATGGATTTTCTGATGGGGGGACAGCTATTACATCCGATAGATTTGGCAATATTTATTTAGGAGGATATGTTGCCGATAGTATATGGGCAGGTAGCCCTTCTATTCCAGCTTATCATAGTATAGGTGGTAATTCCGATTTCTATGTCATGAAATATGGTATGGATTTAAGTTGTACAACAACCCCCTTAGCCTATTATTCTGACACTGGAACACATATAGTAGGGTTTAATTATGCCGGTACAACTGTAGGTATAGATAGTGTGAATTGGTATTTTGGTGATGGTACAAGCAGCAATTTAATGAATCCAATGCATACCTATACTGCCATAGGCACTTTCAGGGCTTGTGTTATTGTTTACTCTGGTTGTGGCAATGATATTTATTGCCAGGATGTAAGAATAAATATTCCTTCACTTTCAAATCCTAATGCACCTATTCTAGGTAATATTAGCATTTATCCAAATCCAACTAAATACGAATTGAGTATTAAAAATGCAGATGAATGTAAAATAGAAATAATAAATTTATTAGGTCAAGTTGTTTATCATCAATACATAACTACTAATAATCAGCTCATCAATATAGCTAGGCTACCAGAAAGTATATATGTAGTAATGGTCATTGATAAAAAGGGAAACACAAAAACATTAAGATTGCAAAAGGAATAATTAAATAATTTGTAAGTAAAAAATGCTCACCCTCCCCAAAAACTCAAAACCCTGATACCACACATAGATGTAGTATCAGGCAAATAATGAGGAGTATTATTAAAAGATGAGAAACGCTAGCCGACAGGAATATGCTTGGCTTCGCTACCTAATTTTGTAACCGATAGAAAACAGGTGCCGGTAGCTGAGTAGTTTATTAATTTCATTTTCTTAAGGCTTACAAGGTGTTCCTTTAATTCTGCCCTTGTTATTTTCGCATCCTTGCAAATTGATTCATAACATACAAATCCGTTGGAAGGGGCATTTTGGCAATAGTTTTTGATTTTGGTAAAAACATCATTTAAATCAGACATAGACTAATTATATAAGTGAAGAACTTACGTTTTTATGAGCCCCCGACCCTTTGCCTGAAACCTTAACGTTTGAGCGAAGATATGAAATAAAATCCATTATTGATTCAGTTTTTAAAAATTGGATAACATATTTGTATTGTTAATTTTACATACCTCCTCCCAAATTGCCTTTATCGGTCAGGAAATTTGGAAGCATAGGAAAGAAATATTCTAGCTTTGCCAAAAGTTTAATACCAGAAACTGTGGTAAATATTCTACTAATTGACGATGAGGAGAAGCTGAGGTCATTGCTCAAACGCATTATTTCCCTGGAGGGTTATAAGGTTACCGACATTGGCACGCTTGCAGGGGCTAATAAGATTCTGGAAACACAAAATATTGAAATTGTTTTGTGCGATGTAAAACTTGCCGATGGAAATGGTGTTGATTATGTGAAGTCGATTAAGACAAAATACCCTGCCATAGAGGTGATATTACTTACGGCATACGGCAATATCCACGATGGTGTACAAGCCATAAAAAATGGGGCATTCGATTATCTGGTGAAGGGGGACGATAATGATAAAATAATCCCCATCCTCAGTCGGGCATCGGAAAAAGTGGCATTGGAAAACAGGGTGAAGCGCCTGGAAAAGGAACTAGGCAACCAGTTTAATTTCGATATTATCATTGGCAATAGCAACCTCATCCAAAATGCTGTGCAACTAGCCAAAAAAGTTGCCCCAACCGATGCTCCAGTGTTGCTTACAGGTGAAACTGGCACAGGTAAAGAGGTCTTTGCCCAGGCTATACATTATAATAGTGCCAGGGCCAACCAGTCTTTCGTAGCCCTCAACTGTAGTGCTTTTAGCAAGGATTTGTTGGAAAGTGAATTGTTCGGCCATAAAGCTGGGGCCTTCACAGGAGCTAATAAGGATAAAAAGGGATTGGTGGAAGAAGCCAGAGGTGGTACCCTATTCCTTGATGAGATAGGGGAGATGCCACTTGATTTGCAACCAAAATTATTGAGGCTATTAGAAAATGGTACTTATCTAAGGGTAGGGGATACTAAGGAACAAAAAGCCAACCTGCGCCTTATTGCCGCCACAAACCGTGATTTGCAGCAGGAAATTGAGTTGAAACATTTTAGAAGCGACCTTTATTATAGGATTGCCGTGTTTAGCATTGAGTTACCATCCCTACGTGACCGTAAAAAGGATATACCAAAATTGGCAGCTCATTTCCTTGAAATATACTCAGCCAAAACCAATAAGACTATAAAAGCCATCTCACCCGAAGCTAATGAGGCATTGATAAATAATTCATGGAAAGGGAATGTGCGGGAATTGAAAAACGTGATTGAAAGGGCTGTAATAATGGAAGACGGACAGGAGTTACAGCTGGATAGCCTACCACTAGATATGCAGCATTGTAATTTGGCTAATAATTTACCAGCGTTTCATCTTGCAACAGTAGAAAGATTACACATCCTGAAGATACTTCATTACACAAATGGTAACAAAACCGAAACGGCCCGCCTGTTAGATATCGGCCTTGCCACCCTTTACAGAAAGCTCGAAGAATACGGAATAAAATAGTTTTTATCATTTTGATAACTCACCTTCTCATTATGAGAAGGTTTTTTGTTTTATACCTGTCTTGTAAAATATACTCAATTAGCTGTAATGCAATACCAGTAAGGGTTTTAGCTATTTCAATACAGATTCTTAATGTGGGGCATAAATCTTGTAAACTAATAGTAAACCTGAAAACAAATTAGGCTATCAGGGTAAAGAAACAACAAATTAAATTTAGTGTATATGAAAAAGTTAATGCAAATAGCTCTCGGAAGTATGTTATTGATATCATACAGCTCATTTGCCAAAAATCAAACTGGTATTTACCTTTCAGCAACCGATTATGCTAATAAAAAATTGGCTTATGCTGATGGTGCTAAAATC
>CANGSR010000361.1 GCA_947456055.1 Chitinophagaceae bacterium | reverse complement strand
CCCACTTAGGCACAAAAAATTCATAGAATCAATCAATTATTACTTCGAATTTTCTCTACACGAATTTAACCCACTTCCTAAATTTTGCTTTATCTGATATCGTTGGCCCCATCGGGGCCAATGGCTTTGTAGAAAATGATGATAGAATGTAATCTGCCACGTCGGGGCAGCGCAAGTCTAAGTTAGCAATAAATATTAAACAACACCCAAATATTACAATTCCAATAAACTAAACCACCCAAACATCCACCTACCTTGTCCATCCACCACCACCGGGAACTGGTTTTGGGAGAGGCTTGCGGGGCAACTTTTCATCCCTCATTGCTGTATTATAAACGAATGTTGCCATAATGATGGAAGCCTGCATCAGGTCATTGGCACTAATGCGGTCATAACTATCCATATTGGTATGATGTGTGCGGGTGCCGTATTCCAGCCCGTCTTGTATAAACTGGAAACCTGGGATACCCAGCTCATCAAAGGAAATATGGTCGGTACTGCCGGTATTGCGGATGGTGAGGGTGCTTGCACCAAGGTCGACAAAAGGTTCTAGCCATGCTTCAAAAATAGGTCTTAACTCCTCATTGCCCTGCATATAGATTCCCCTTATTTTTCCGCCTCCATTATCCAGGTTATAATAAGCCGAAACCTGATTTTGTTCAGGTTTTAAATTCATGGTTATGCGGTCGCCAAAATGGTTTTTAGCATATCCACGTGAGCCTAGTAAACCCTGTTCTTCCCCACTCCATAGGGCAATCCTAATGGTGCGGCGGGGTTTTATGTTAAGTGCTTTTAAAATCCTTACAGCCTCCATAGCTACGGCTACACCTGTACCATTGTCGGTAGCACCGGTTGAGGCATGCCAACTATCCATATGGCCACCCAGCATCACCAACTCTTCTTTCAGGGTCTTGTCTGTTCCGGGAATTTCGGCCACTACATTGTACTCTGTACTATCATTCATCAGGAAGGTAGTCTTGGAATCCATCTCTACAGATACATCTTTACCAGCATCCAACAGGCGCACAATACGGTTGATAGACTCGCTGCCCATTTCCATTTCAGGGGTAACTGGTTTTGCATCCCATTTGCGGGGAGCCCCGTTTGAAGTAAATACCGTACCCATCGTACCCCTTCCACCGCTTAATACAGCCGCAGCCCCTTCCTGGTATAGGAAAGAATCTATTTGGAGGCGCAGGTTTGGTGAAGGTTTAACAGGCGTAGCCACTCTCTTACTTATATTGGTAGGTGCTTCATCATTATGAGGGTCCAAAGCCAGGTCCTTCAATTCTTTTTCCGAAAGGCGGGTAGCATCGGCAGTAAAGTTCGGCTTTACATTATTATCTGCCGGTGGTAGTACCACTATTTTACCACGAAGCTTGCCTATGTATTGGGCCATATCGTCGGTATTGGCAATCCTTACCAATACGGCAGGGGCATTTACCGGTCCATTAGTGCCGGGAGTCCATGCCTTGGGAACACCTATTAATTGCTGGTAATATGGGGCTGTCATAGCCACATAAGCCTTATTAATTTCCCAGCCCTTGCCAAATCCGCCCCATTGCTCGATATTAGCTTTCTCCAATCCCCATGAAGTAAGTTTAGCCTTGGCCCATGCCTCAGCATTCTTCATTCCGGTACTACCTGTAAGCCTTGGGCCGTTTACGTCAGTGAGTTCAAAAAGGGTTTCCAATACCTTACTATTATTAAAACCCTCATTTTTAATTAGTTCTACAGTATGGATATCTACCTTTTCGGTATTATCGCCCCTGAAAGACAAACTGCAAATTGCCAGGGCCACGAAAAACAGGCCAATATTTTTTTTCATCCGGAATAAAATTTTGGTGGAAATTAGCTAAAAAATCGGCAATAGTATAATGGCATGAATTGGAGTAGAAATTGGTGGGCTACCTTTTCTTATAACTATTTTAGAAACTAATAGAATTTGCACTTTCACTAGATTTTAATATTGGTTAGGGTTTAGGCAATCTTCCTTTATTACAATATAACATAGTAGAATATTTTCACCATACCTCTTGGTTTTCTTTAACATTTTAACTCCCAAACAAATTATATATCCTATCCAAAACTCATTTATAATCCCTAATTTTGCACCCGCATTGGAAAACCCCTTAATACAGAATTAATATTGGGATAACCTATTTTCAGGACTTTTGCATTTTAAATTTCATTTTATGATAAACCGTTTACGCATTCCCCGTTCAGGATTTTACAAATTCCTGGTGTTAATCTGCTTATTGCAGCTTGGTTCAGGTTATTTACAAGCACAGTTTACTGCCGGAAACCTTGTGGTTTGTAGTCCCGCAGGAGGCACAAGCGCTGCTAGTGCAGTAAGTTTATTCCAGTATTCACCTACCGGAACATTGGTAAACACAACAGTGATACCCTCAACAGGAACAAGCCAACTAACCATTAGCGGTAGTGCTACATCCGAAGGTTTCATCTCACTTTCAGCTGAAAAAGACCGAATAGTATTAGTTGGTTATGACGTAGCTGCAACCACCTTAGCTGTTGCAAGTTCCACTGCTAACCGTGTACTTGGTACAATTGATCAATCAGGCAATTATGTGAGGCAATCTTCGCAAGCTATTTATTCGGGCACAAATATGAGAGGCGGCACAAGTTATGGAACTAACTACTTTTCGTCTGGTGCTGCTGCTGGTATTTATCAAATGAACACTCCAACACTCATATCATCAACCTCAACTAACAATAGGGTTATGGGGATTTTTGCTGGTAATATGTATTTTACTTCCGGTTCTGGAACTTTAAAAGGAATTAATCAGATAGGTACTGGCATATCAACAGCAGCTAGCCAAACAGCAACATTAGTTGCCGGCACAGCAGCAACAGGAAATTCATTTGGATTTGCTATTAGCCCAGATGGGAATACCGCCTATCTAGCAGATGCAACAAGTGGCATACAAAAATTCACCAGAACTGGTAATTCTGGCACGTTTACTATAGCCTCCTATACGGTTTATGCAACCGGTTGTAGTGGTATATGTGTAGATTTCTCTACTACAAATCCTACCATTTATGCAACTTTAGCAACTGGTCTTTCACTTATTAAGTTTACTGATGTGGGTTCAACGGCAACATCAGTAACCACATTGGCTACAACAGTTGCTACACAACCATTTAGAGGTTTAACATTTGCGCCATCGACTTATGGTTCTATTTCTGGTACATCAGCTCTTTGTAGTGGTACAAGTACCAATATTAATTTCAATGGTAACCCTGGTGGTACAATTTCTTATAAAATAAACGGCGGTGCCACACAAACTATAGTACTTGATTCTGCTTTTGGCACAGCTACCTTAAATACAGGTGCACTTTCCAGTACTACTACTTATTCCTTAGTAAGCATCACTACACCATCAGGTGTTACTACCTTAACCGGAAGTGCAGTAGTAACAATATCTACTGCGCCACCTGCTATCACAGGTAGCACATCTACCTGCGTAGGTAGTTCCACAACTTTAGGAAATTCAGCATCTGGCGGTTCCTGGACTAGCAGTAATACCGCTATAGCAACCATAGGTTCTACAACAGGTGTGATGACTGGAGTATCTACGGGCACGGTAATTATCAGCTATACCTTAGGTTCTGGTTGTTTGGCAACAACTACAGAGACAATCAATTCTGCCATAAATCCAATCACAGGATTTGGCAATATATGTGTTGGTGCAACTGCTAGTGTAACTAGTTTAACACCCGGTGGAACTTGGAGCAGTAGCAATCCTTCGGTTGCCACCATAATCTCATTTACTGGTACGGTATCAGGCATAAGCGGTGGTACTGCTACCCTCTCTTATACCACATCAAGTGGCTGTAGTGTAGTGGCTACTGAAACTGTTATTGCATCAAATGCAGGCACTATCACAGGTTCACCAATTGTTTGCCTAGGTGGTAATATTACTTTGAGCAATGCTACAACTGGTGGTTTCTGGTCAAGTGCCAATTCAGCTATAGCATCTGTAAACAGTACCACAGGTGTGGTAACAGGTGCCGCTTTAGGTAATACATCTATTGTTTATTCGCTTACTAATAGTTGCGGTACTTATACAACTAGTACAGGAATTACCGTAACTACCCTATCGGTACCAGCACCAATCATTACTCCTTCCTTAGTAAGCCTTTGCCCAACCAGCCCTGCTGCAATGGTATATGCTTATGGCGATACAATTACGGGTAGCACTTCAGCAACAAATAACACTACTACTTTCGTAGAGCACCTAAATGCGCCTGATTCAAGTGCCATAAACATCAGCTCAATACCAGCAGGTGCGGTTATTACCAATGTTTCTGTAACCCTGAATGTAAATGCGAAATCCACTGGTCAACAAAGGGATAATGTCTACAACCTACGTGCACCAAATGGTAGCATTATCAATCTGGATAATGGAAAAGGTAGTTCTATAAGTGGTTTGGGCTTTAACAATGTCACCATCAGCTCCAATGGTACAGTAGCAATGTCTACCACTACCTTGGTTTCAGGTGTAAACTATATTGCCTCATTGGTTTCGGGTGCTCCTACAAGTGGCTCGTTCGCACCTGTTTCTTATAGGTCTAATACCACCACATGGTCTTCAATGTACAGTGTACCTAACGGTCAATGGACTTTGATTACTGATAATACGTTCAATGGCACCGAAGACACCTTCATGAGCTGGACCATTAATATCAGCTATGCAATGTATCCAAGTGTTACCTGGTCACCGGTAACTGGTTTGTTTACCAACACAGCAGGAACAACTCCATATGTAGCAGGTACTAATACCAATACGGTATATGCGCTACCTACTACTACTACCTTGTATACGGCCACTGCAAATATTGCTGGTTGCACAAGTTCATCAACTGTTAATGCACTTAATAATGCATCACTTTATGTATCGGCAATCAGTGGAGCATCATATGTATGTGCTACTTCTTCTACCACCCTTAGCGACTCTACAATTGGCGGTATATGGACAAGCAGTAACCCT
>CANGSR010000360.1 GCA_947456055.1 Chitinophagaceae bacterium | reverse complement strand
GCCCCTCGATAGCAAAAACGTAAACCTCCAATTCGGGATGAACCTGGTATTTGGAAAGAGGGTAAAGGATGAGAAGAAGTGGTATTAGAAGGATTATGGATTCCAATGGCACCAAGTAAGCTGAACGGCATTTGCGCTAGACGGGATTTAAGCTGGTCGGGATTTTTAATCCCAACCCATATGGCAGGGGATTTTTAATCCCAGATAAAATAAACTAAGCTCGAATTCTTCACTATTCATGGCATAGCGCTTGGACTAGTAGCCCTAATTGGTTTTGCGCAAAAGTTTTGTAAACTTTTTTTTCTTAAAATCTCCTAAATCTAAACCATTCATCTTCAATATTTTACAAGTATTAAGGCCGCTTATTATTACTCATTTCTTGCGCATGATTGCGCAGTAATTGCGCATTTTAGCCTTTCACAGTCTGGTATAATGATGGTATTTTTTATCCTCACCCCTCTTCAAAATCAATGTAAAATTGCATAGATCACTTGTATTGCCCAAAAACTATTTTTATCACAGCTCCATTTTGGATATATGATAGTACCTATTGCATCTATAATGTAAAATCTTTGAACACTAATTAATTGATCAGCAATTAATTATACATAATAAACCACAACACCAATTTTTACTAGATATTACCTATGGACATTGGGAAATGCTTATTTTCATACTCATCGGCACACCATAATGGTATTTAATGCAATAGCCCGCCTGCCAAAATATTGCATTAAGGATTGTACATCAATTAAATACAGGTTTGAATAATAGCATAAATCTTATAATTTCGCAAGGACGCTATTACTAATGGGTAGTGGAAATAATTAAATAAAACCTGCCAATAATGAGAAAAATAATAATGATACTAGCTGCTTGCAGCGTAATGAATGCAAATGGACAAATGATTGACACTGCCAGGTTTAATCATAATGAGCAAATGATGCAGAAGGCCGGAACTGAACTAATCAAAGCAAGTACAAATCATATAGGTGGAACTGTTTGTATGATACTTGGCGGCGCTCTTGCTACTGTAGGTGCCGCAAATAACCAATCAGCAGCTACTACTTTTGGTGGAATACTTTTTGTGGCAGGATTTATTATAGATTTGAATGCCTGGTCACACATAAGTAATGCAGGGATAAAGTTGGAAAATACTGGAATTACAGTACCTATACCTAATCGTAAATCCAGAAAGAAACAGCATTGATGCGTGACCTTTGAAGTAATCATATCGGTCTATAGACTAAGGTTGCAATCATGTCTAATTTATTGCAAGTGGGATTGAAAGCAATAGGAATGTTAGTATTTAAACCAATTCCGTACTTTGCCCCAGAGGGGCTACCGATAGGTAATAGGGAATTATCAGTTCCTGTTCGTTGGGCCCATCAGGGTCAAAGACTTTGTAGCAAGCTCAACCCCAAGAATTATGCTCCAGCGGGGCAGCGCAAATCGAGATTGAAAAGAAGAATGAAACTTAGTCAAGCAGCAAGAGAAGGGTATCAAATAAAATTATAGTGGTCAAAAAAAAAATGAACACAGACATATATAAAATTTACGTAGAAATGTGCTTAGGGGAGTTGATGGAAAGACCAGAAGAGGCAAGAGTAGATGCAATCAACAGCAATAGTGATTTTGATAAAGGTAGGTCGTTAGGGTATTATGAAGCTGTAACACATTTGCTCAATCAAGCTGAGGTACTAGGGATTATTAATCACTTAGATAAGTCAATTAGGGATCATCCCCCTTTGGCTTTTTAAAAGTTTTTCACTAGAAAAAGGTTTTACATTTATCTACTTCTCACTAGTCCAAGCAATCTCGCTTGGTCTGGTTTCCTGCAAGCAATCTCGCTTGCGAAACAAACAATATACATACCATATTTAAAAACAGCAATAAAAACATTACTAAAATAGTAACGCAAGCGAGACGCTTGCAAGTATAGAGACCAAGCGAGGACGCTTGGACTAGTGGAAATTAATGGAAAAGTTAAAAGGCAAAAGTTAAAAGTTAAAACAATTTGTGGTTATTCAATTTTCCAATATGGCCTATTTCCATCAATGCTCTCACCCCCTAAATCCCCCACCCCAATCAAAATAAAATTAACGTTTGGGTTTATCTTTTGATTTCAATAATTTTGCAGCCTGATTAACAAATTAATTCCTTCCCAATGGCTTTTGATATTGATCTCATCCAGAAAGTTTATGAACAATTACCCGGTAAAGTTGATGCTGCCCGTAAATTATTAGGTCGCCCGCTTACTCTTGCCGAAAAGAATTTGTATTCACATAGCTACGATGCCGCAACCCATGCTTATGGCCGCGGACGTGATTATGTAAACTTCGCCCCCGACCGTGTGGCTATGCAGGATGCCACCGCACAGATGGCTTTGCTACAGTTCAGCACTTGTGGCCGTGTGAAAGTTGCCGTGCCCAGCACTGTGCATTGCGACCACCTCATTCAGGCTAAGGTAGGTGCCGATAGCGACCTCGCTACTGCAATGGACACCAACAAGGAAGTTTACGACTTTCTGGCTTCTATATCTAATAAGTATGGTATTGGTTTCTGGCGCGCTGGTGCCGGTATCATCCACCAGGTGGTTTTAGAAAATTACGCATTCCCTGGTGGAATGATGATTGGTACTGACAGTCATACCCCTAATGCCGGTGGCCTGGGCATGATTGCAATAGGTGTAGGTGGTGCTGATGCGGTTGACGTAATGGCTGGCCTGCCATGGGAGCTTAAAATGCCTAAACTGATAGGCGTGAAGCTTACCGGAAAAATGAGCGGCTGGACAAGTGCTAAAGATATTATCCTAAAGGTAGCTGGTATCCTTACCGTAAAAGGTGGTACCGGTGCTATACTTGAATATTTTGGTGATGGCGCCGAGAGCCTGAGCTGCACAGGTAAGGCTACCATTTGTAATATGGGTGCTGAAATAGGTGCTACCTGCTCTATGTTTGGCTACGACGAGAAAATGGGCGATTACCTGCGTGGCACTAAACGCGCTGATGTGGCCAGCCTTGCAAAAGCTGTTGCTGCCGACCTTCGTGCCGATCAGGAAGTTTATGACAACCCTGCTGCTTATTACGACCAGTTAATTGAAATCAACCTTAGCGAATTGGAGCCTTACGTAAACGGCCCTTATACTCCAGACTTAGCTACACCTATCAGCCAGATGGCTGCTGCGGTGAAAGAACATGGCTGGCCTGATGCTGTGGAAGTAGCCCTGATAGGTAGCTGCACCAACTCATCTTACGAAGACATTTCCCGTTCTGCTTATATCGCTGAAAAAGCCCTTGCTAAAGGTCTTAAAGCTAAGAGTGAATACACCATTACCCCTGGTTCTGAAATGGTGCGTTTCACCATTGAGCGCGATGGTATGTTGAAGACATTCAGGGAAATGGGTGGTATGGTATTGGCAAATGCTTGCGGACCATGTATTGGTCAGTGGGCGCGCCACATGGCCGACCCTAGCAGGAAGAATACTATTGTAACTTCTTACAACCGTAATTTTGCTAAGCGTAACGACGGCCTTTCTTCTACCCATGCCTTCGTAGCTTCTCCTGAAATTGTTACCGCATTTGCCCTGTCAGGCAGCTTGTCGTTCAATCCTTTGACCGACACCCTGAAAAACGAAAATGGCGAAGACGTAATGCTGGACGAACCACAGGGTTTTGAAATGCCACCATTAGGTTTTGATGTAGAAGACGCAGGTTATCAGGCTCCGGCAGAAGATGGTACTGGTGTTCAGGTATTGGTGGACGAAAAAAGCGACCGCCTGCAATTATTAGCCCCATTCCCATCATGGAACGGTAGCGATTATACTAACCTTAAATTGTTGATCAAGGCTTTCGGTAAATGTACTACCGACCATATCTCAATGGCGGGTCCATGGTTGAAATACCGTGGCCACCTGGACAATATCAGTAATAACATGCTGATTGGTGCCATCAATGCTTACAATATGGAGCCTAACAAGGTGAAGAACCAGTTGACCGGCGCATATGGCGAAGTACCTGCCACTGCCCGTGTTTATAAGGCTCAAAACCTGGGTAGCATTGTGGTAGGTGATGAGAACTATGGTGAAGGAAGTAGCCGTGAGCACGCTGCTATGGAGCCACGCCACTTAGGTGTTCAGGTAATACTCGTTAAGAGTTTTGCCCGTATCCACGAAACCAACCTGAAGAAACAAGGTATGCTGGCCATTACCTTTGCTGACAAGGCTGATTATGATAAAATCAAGGAAGACGACAGCATAGACATTTTAGGTCTTACTACGTTCACTGAAGGTGTGCAATTAACTGTAGTTTTGAACCACGCTGACGGAACCAAGGAAGACTTTAAAGTAAACCAAACCTACAACGAACAACAAATTGAGTGGTTCAGGGCTGGTGGAGCATTAAATGTTATCCGTGCTAATTTCGCTGCGGGAAAATAAATTTTCCAGTAGAAAGACAAAAGTAGAAAGTCGAAAGACGTATCTTTTCTAGTAGAAAGACAAAAGTAGAAAGTCGAAAGACGCATCTTTTCTAGTAGTTTGATAAAATTAGAAAGTCGAAAGACGCATTTTGATACTTTAAATTACAAAACCCATCTTCGGATGGGTTTTGTAATTTATGATGATGCTAATTTATAATAATTGCCCTTACTGCATGAAACAATTTGACTCTGGAATTCTTGTTTGTTGCGTTGGCTATGTGAATAAGCAAAGGTTGTTAGAAAATATTTTTACAAGATGATAGAAACCCGAAGGGTTGATATTATTGTAGAAAATAAATGAAAATGTAGATAAACCCTGAAAGGGTGACATTATTTGCTACCGTACAAATAACATTGAGAAAATCAACTTTACCGAAAATGTCTTTCTACTTTCTACTTTTGTCTTTCGACTCCTAAAACGCCCTCCTGTTACTAGTTCAAGCGTCTCGCTTGGTCTTTATACTTGCAAGCGTCTCGCTTGCTAAACAAACTATATACATACTACATTTATAAACAACTATAAAAGCATAACCAAAATCGTAACGCAAGCG
>CANGSR010000359.1 GCA_947456055.1 Chitinophagaceae bacterium | reverse complement strand
ATACTAATAGGGTTTAGTAAAAACGACCTTTCATTTAACAGGAAGGTAAAAATAACAAAACCAATTTTTGGTGGTAATCAGTTCAATCAAGTTGAACTTGAAAATATCTCTCATATACCTGTCAATAAACAAAATGCTGAACTTTGGTATTGGGAGTTGCTTTTCAAAAACATGAATAATTATTTTCTTAACGACAACTCTTTTAATGAATTTGCAACTGAATTTGCAAAGCCAATTCAGTTGCATTTCAAAGTGAAGATTCCAAATAGAAAAGAACTTGCAGAACTATTTTCAAATAGAAATGATGCTTTTTATAAAATTTCCAAACTTGAAACTATTGACTATCTCAATTATTAATGAATGAAATATTTAACCAAAGAAATAAATATTATCAATGAAGGAACAATTAAATTTCCAATTTTACCGAACGGTGAAGGTTGGAGATCTACCGAGAAAGAAAAACTATCGGTGATTGAGTCGGGGGAAGGAAAGATTTTGTTTTCAAAAATTATTGAAGTGATTGCTAACGCAAAGCAAATGATTTGTTTGCAGTCATTTCTAATTCAAGATACCGGAATAATTGATGCCTTAGTTAGAGCAGTTGAGGAAAGACAGGTCAAAGTTTTTATTTTGAGTTCAGCTGAAGCACGGTTGAAGGATACGATTGATGAAGAACCAGACTTTATTAAAGCAAAGTACATTCATTTACTTGATAGCAAATTCAAGAATCATTTTATTCATAGGACAGCAGAAAATTTTCACGGTAAATATATTTTGGTTGATCCGTCAAGTAATCCAAAAGGGTTTCTTTGCACCAACAACTTTACTGAAAATGGGTTTCTAAAAAACCCTGAGTTAGCTGTTGAGTTGAATAAAGAGCAAAGCGCCGACCTCTTCAGAATATTTGTTTATCATTTTTGGGAACAAGCAACAGATGAACAAACTGCAACAAATGAATTTGATAAGGTAAGACCGGCAGCAAAATTTACTCTGCCCCACATGAGAGCGATTTTGCTCACCTCACCGAACAGTGAGTATAATACACTGGCAGATTCACTATTAGAATCCGTTATAGCCGCCAAACAGTCTATTTTTTTATCCACATTTCTGTTGGACAGTAACGAGGCTCTTTTACGGGAGATTCAAGAGAAAGCGAAAAATGGGCTTTCTATAACCTTATTTTGCCGCCCGATAGAAAAACAATTTAACGATCACCTAAAGGATTTTTTGAATTGTGGCATTGAAATATATTTTCATCCTTTAACGCACGCAAAAACGCTTTTGATTGATAATAGCATCGGCTTTTTGTTTACGGCTAACCTGACAACCAAAGGCCTTAACAGCGGTCTTGAGGTAGGTGTTAGATTATCCGAAGAACAAACGGAAGCAATGTCTAAAATATATGAAGGTTGGAAAGCCAATTTCCCATACAAAGCCGTTAAACAGGTTCCGGTACAAACCACCAATAAATATTTTGCCTTTAAAGACAATAAGCTGACAAGCAAGCTGTTAATCAACGATAGCAAGGAGAAGAAGCAAAAGGTCGGCACGGTATCTGATTTGTTCGGTTTTTTCAATCAGAAATACGAAATTCACGACAGCAATACCAAATCGCTCGATATTAAATTGATTGCAGAACTAAATATTTTACCTGAAAAAATCAAACCTACCGGTACAGGCAACCATGAAATTTTGGAATTGGAAGGAAATAACGGCCAGAAGGAAAAGTGGGTTGTAGTTGGAAACGGATTCACCCAATCTGATTTGGAAATGCTGTTGGGTTATGAGGAACTAAAAATATTTTACCGTGAAGGAATGTAAAGCGGCATCAATTGAAATAAGTATATTTCGTGAAGCCCTAGGGATCCGCAGTGAACATTCATATCTGCACTCAGGGATGACAGCATTACCAGAAAGGCCTGCAACAATTGTGAATGCCGGACCGACGTCCGTCCATCTTTGTTATAGCACTGATTCGGCAATTCTAAAGTACAAAACAAACGGACGGATTTATGTAACATTAATATTCACGAAACCATTTAAGTAATGGAAGATTATTTTGAGTCCATCGCCAAAAAATTATTAATAGAGTTACGTGTGGTAAAAGCACTAGTAAAAAAACACAACCCCACTATCGGCACCGTTACTGAAGAAATATTGCGCAAGTTCCTCAAGGAGCATTTACCTGGGTCAGTGAATGTAGGGCAAGGCTTTATTCGTAACAATCAGGACGAAACATCCAAGCAATGCGATATTCTTATTTATAGCTCAAAGCAGGAACCATTTTATAAATTAGATAACCTCGTCGTTATTCCCGAAGAATCTGTGATTGCCATCATCGAGGTAAAAACCACAATTAATGCATCGATATTTCACGATGCGATTGACTATTTCAGCGAGGTAAAAAAGATCTGTTATAAACCTGCTTACCTGTTTATTTATAATTCAGCGACCCTATCATCTATAGCTTCCTTTTTCAATACTTATAAGCTTAAAGGTGATTGGCCCAGTTTTGATCATGATACATTTCAAATGCTCCCTGATGGAATAACCGGCATTAATAGTTCTTACCATCTGAAACAGGATTATGTTACTTACGATCGTGACGAAATGGGCTACAGTTCGTTTTTCTTCAATAATGAAGAAGGAACAGAAATGAATGCACTGCAACATTTCTATATGTCCATCTATGATAAGGTAGCTGCATACCAGGGAAATCGAAATTCAACCGATCTTCCGGTGGGAGGAGAAGGATACCAGAGAAAAACCTTTAAATCTTATTTTGCATTTGGACTGTTTGATATGTAATCCGGCTTTAACTTTACCTATTTGGAAAACATTATTATGAAACTATCCCAGCCGTTATCGGAAAACCTTGCCCGGCTATTTCCTAACAATTCGCTCTACCTGCGAAAAGTATCAAACTTCACCAAATCCTCTACAAAAAAGTTCGACATATTCCCGCCCTTCTCCACAAGTTTTAAATCGCCTGAAAGGGCGATTTTTTTGCTTTTACCATATTATGTACACCGTATACATTATATATTCTAGAAAACTTGACCGATATTATGTAGGATACACAGGAAATATTTCTGAACGAATATTGCAACATAATAGCGGAATTTCAGATTATACTTCGAAAGCTAGTGATTGGGAATTAAAGTACAATGAAAGCTGTCAGACACGGCCTGAAGCGATGAAAAGGGAAAAGGAAATCAAGAATAAGAAATCGAGGAAGTATATTGAATGGTTGATTAGCTCAGCTGGCTAGGTCGCGTGCATGTCCCGAAAGCATTCGGGAAAGAGGTCATCGGTTCGACTCCGTTATTCTCCACAAATTATAATCGCCTGAAAGGGCGATTTTTTGTTTTACAAAGGTTCGATATTATTGAATTCTCTACTCAAAGTCGTAACTTTATTTAAAATTCTGTGGTTTTATGAAACAAGGTATTTGGAATCAGGTGCTTACTTATTTATACATCCGTAAACGTGACCCTAATGACCCCAGGAATATAAATGTAAGGATGATGCATGGCATGAACCGCATTTCTATCTTCCTTTTCCTATTTGCTGTAATTGTAATGATTGTGCGCCTATCTAAGCATGCCTAATTTGCTTCCGATATTTTAAACATTTTATAAGGCTTTCTCCAATTGGGTTTTATAACAAGTTGGGCATAGTGGATTTGGGTAATTGTTAGTTATTATAACAAAGATTCCTTTAAGCCATCCATAACATTAACAGCCAGTTAATGCTATGTTATCTTAATTGCAGATAATTAAATTTCAATCTGAATCTGCAAATAATTAACCAAATCCAGCTTATATTTGGGTTAATAAGCTTGTATTAACAGCTCATTTTATTGTATTTAAATAATTTTTAGTGAATTAGAAAATAAAGTGTTAATTTTCCTACCTAAACCATCGTTAAATTATTGGGAATAATATTTGTTGCGCAGGTGAATTTGAATTGGCAAACCAGTTTTTATTCACAAAAACATTATCAACAAATCCAATTTTAACCCAAAAAGGTTTGATGTTATAAAATACTTTTCAATAATAATGGGCAGAGCAATTTTGAAGTTTATAATTATTCTTTCAATTGCCGGCATTTTTTCAAAGAATGCCTATAGTCAATCCTTTGACTATAAAGAGAACTCTGTTTATATATATAATTTCATAAAATATTCAATCTGGTCACCACAGAAAACAAATATCCAGGTAGGTGTAATTGGTAATAGCCCGGTAGAATCAGAATTGAAGAATTTGTTGAATAAAAAGAAGTCGGGCAATATTAACTATTCAATCAGGAATATTAACCTAAGTGAATCTAAATCTGTTGATGTAATTATTATTAGTTCCTCATCATCCGATTTGGTAAAGAAGGTAGATAAACTCACCAGCCATTTACCTATTCTTATCATCTCAGAAAAAGAAAACCAATGCCACCAGGGAGCCTGTATCTCCTTTACCATAAATGAAGACAATAATTATAAAACAGAATATCAGTTAAGCCTCAGAAACTGTAAACTAAGGGGTATAGGTATAGGTGAACAAATATTAAATAACGCACTATTAACCAGATAGTTATGAAGAGACTAATATTTATCTTTATATTCTTTTTGACTGGCAATATTGCATTTTGCCAGCAAGGGGAAAATGGCAAGGCCGTTGACACCACCGACCTTAGCAATATGAGTATTGGTGAACTCTCTCAATTAAAATCGAGGTATGCCGCTACCGATATGGAAAAAACCATAAGTAATGCCATAGAAGCTGCATCAAAAAAACCATTGTCGCTTAGAAATACCCCCTCAATAGTTTCTGTGATAACTGAGGAAGAAATAAAAAGAAGCGGGGCTAAAGACCTGATGGATTTGTTGAAAATAATTCCGGGAATTGAGTTTAATGTAGATGTGGAAGGGGTTGTGGCATTATCATTCAGAGGTATGTGGGCTAATGAAGGCAATATACTACTACAAATTGATGGGCAGGAGATGAATGAAATAGCCTACGCATCATTACAATTTGGCAACCACTATCTGGT
>CANGSR010000358.1 GCA_947456055.1 Chitinophagaceae bacterium | reverse complement strand
GCTATATCCATCCAGTCCATTAGTTTTCCACCCATCAGGTTACCCAGGGTGTTGGTATCATTAGGTAATACCAATTCAGACATGATTACCAACGAGTCCTGTGGCTTTTTCTCTTTCATCATAATATTCTAAAGGGGTGCAAGTTAAACCAATTATTACTTGATAAGCTCGTCATAAGTCATAATTTGGTAAGGATGCACTGTATCGATAAGAAAATACTCAGGGTTCAGCTTATCCGCATCAATATTTCCCCAGCAGGTAAATAAGCTTCTATGGCTTTTAAGGAGTTCCACCTTTTCCTTATTATTAGTATCAATAAAGGTAAACGTCAGTAGGCTTGCATCTTTATTTATCGCTGATGTTAATGCCGATTCTTCCGATAGAGCCCAGTCTAACATAAACTTAGTCATTAACTCCTTATTGTTAATTAATGCCAGTTTAGTAATTCCCCTTTTTTTCATTTGGGTAGACACTTCCTTCTTAAAATTTGTCCTCCAGGTAAAATCTGGCAAATACGAATAGATATAACCCAGCCTGGTAGCGAAAATTACCCCAAGTAATATCAATCCTATTTTGGGTTTTAACCGGGGCAATACTGAATACACAAATGGGGTAGCTGCAATAATACCCAAACTTGCCCATTCTGTTTCAATATGAAACAGGTATACATTATTTGCATAATCATCAATATCAGAGTAGGTAAGACCTACAATAATAATAAATCCGATAAAGCATATTACAGAAAAAGCGGCCAATACCCGTTGCCTTTGTTGCACAAGACTTACCACCCCAGCCACAAATGCCAACATAGCTACCCAATAATTTGTTAGGCACCGGATGAAAAATGTCTGCACAATAGATGTGGAAAATACATCTTTGGCACTCCTTAATGAAAAATGAACAACCCTTTGCACTTTTGCAATATCATAACCCTTCGCTGGTACAAACATAAATTTCATTAAAAACACCAGTACTATTATTCCCGACAAGGCTATTGACCATCCCCTCGAAAATGGCCAGTCCTTATTATCCAGCCACACATATACCCACAAAAACCCAAGCGGGATTATGGCAATAAAATGAGTAAATAGTGCCAGAAAAAGTAATGCTATAAAAACCGGTAATAACAATATTGGCCCCACCTTTTTCTGCCCCATATACAGGGTGCTACCTAAAAAAAGGAAAACATAGGCTATTGCCTGGTGTACTTCATCATTAGGCCAGAAATAAGATGAACTTACAAATAAGGTAAAATAGGTTGCCAATAAAATAGCTATGCTGAATTGCCGCAACTTATATACAAGTAATAATCCTGTCAAAAGATAGAAGAGGTTAAACCCAAATGCATAAGCTTTGATAATAGCCTTCGCAGATAAGTGTAGCCTCATCATAGCATAAGGCACCACCTGGGTAATAAAAGACCCATACCTGTTTTCTGAAATTGAAAACATCCTGTAGTTGGTGATATTAAAAGTTTTAAATGCAGAATCGGCAAATAATATCCGCTCCTTATAAAATACAATACCACCAATAAACAATACTGCAAGTACTACCAGTGCTAGTTTCGATAGGTTCTTTAACGGGTCAGGTGTATTGTTCATTTTTGTATTCTTCTCCAATATCTTTCTATATTCCTATTTCTATTAACGGACTATTGTTATCTCCCTAATGTAATTCACATTCTTGCCATTGGCTAATTTCAAAATATAGTTTCCTTGTTTTATATCTTTCGGCAATTCTATTTGCGCAAACCCAATCCTGTTATTCAATGAGCCCGAATGGATAGTCTTACCTGATATATCTACTACTTTATAAGTCCATACAGTCCCGTTTATAGGCAATTGCAAATTGATAATATTACCTGTTACTGGATTAGGATAAACAACTACCGGATTTTCAACTATATCCTCCACTCCCACATTCACTAATCTCTGTGTATGCGTCATTGCCGAATAAGGATGAGTAAAAGTACTATCTGTAAATAATACCGACTCCAGCGGAGTTACCTCCCCAAGGCGGTAATAATTTTGCTTATAAGTAGTGGACTTAGCGCCTTGGGTTAATTGTAGTGATAAAAGAAGAGGGACTGTAAATGGAGACCCATTTAGAAAAAAACTATCAATAGTTGTTGTTATTGACTGAACTTGTAGTACGTCAAACCAGGATGATGGCATACCAGCCAAATCTTTTACTTTCATTTTACCCCAGCCTGTAAAAGAATCCATTTCAATTGTGTGTCTTCGTAAATATCCAGGAGCACGGTTATAACTCATAGAGTTTATCGAAACTTGGATGTTTAAGGTAGAATAATAATTTGAATACCAATTTGTACCAAACGTGGAGGGAAAACTAATTTTAGTAAGAGGGCTTGAGTAAAGCATGTTCTGTGAAAGTATAAATAAACTATCTGTAGATATACCTGTATGTGTGAATAGACTAATGCTTTTTTTGTGTATTTCAACAGCATATTCTAATATGCCTATGTTTGCAATGTCTATTTCTGCATTTCCTTGATAGGAGTAGGAGGAGAAATTATAAGCATTACTATCAGCATATTGATGTGTAGCTGAGCCAACCCTATAATCATAATATACGGGTGTAGTATCAATGAGTGTACTCATGTCCCAGTTGGCATTAGTGGCAGGTTCCAATGAAGGGAAAGTGCTAGCAGCTATTGTTTTCTTCAGTGTATCAGTTCCGAGAACTGATAAGGGATAAGAGCTTTGGCTGAGAGTTATCTGAGCGTTTATCTTTGGTAACAAGAATAAAGTGAAAACTAGAAGTATAAGGTAGTTTTTCATTGCGCCGTTTTAGCAAATATAATAGAATATTTGGATTTTGAGTATAAGAAAAGACCCACAACGTTTGGGTTATGGGTCAATTTCAAAATATTATTTAGCCAGTTGCAATAATATTACTTACTCAGGTGCATACTTCTCTCTTTATACAACTGCCTGAACCATGGGTCTCTCAGGTTCTTAATAAATTGTATTGCTTCACCGGTACTTTTCATTTCAGGACCCAACTCCTTATTTACATTCGGGAATTTATTAAAGCTGAATACTGGTACTTTTACCGCAAATCCATCCAGTTTTTTCTCTATTTTCAGGTCTTTTAGCTTCAGTTCACCTAGCATCACCTTGGTAGCAATATTCAGGTAAGGAATATTGTAGGCCTTGGCTATAAAAGGCGTGGTGCGGCTGGCACGGGGATTAGCTTCTATCACAAAAACCTTTCCGTCCTTTATTGCAAATTGTATATTTATTAGGCCGATTATGTTTAGGTTTAAAGCTATTTTTTTGGCAATATCTTTCATCTCTTCAACTATCAGTGGGCCAAGATTGAAAACGGGTAGCAAAGCATGACTATCCCCGCTATGAATACCAGCCGGTTCTATATGCTCCATTATACCCATAATGTGCACATCCTCCCCATCACATATTGCATCAACCTCAGCTTCCTGGCAACGATCAAGGAAGTGGTCAATCAATATTTTATTTCCAGGCAGATGTTTTAACAGGCTAACTACACTCTTTTCAAGCTCATCATCATTGATTACAATTCTCATTCTCTGGCCACCCAATACATACGATGGACGTACCAATACCGGAAATCCTACTTCTTTAGCTACTTCTATCGCCTCGTCAGTTGTATAAGCAGTACCATAATTAGGATAAGGGATACCCAATTCTTTCAGCATATCACTGAATCTGCCCCTGTCCTCTGCAATATCCATATTGTCAAAGGAGGTACCTATTATTTTAATACCTTTTTCATGCAGGCGGCGGGCTAGTTTCAATGCTGTTTGTCCACCAAGTTGAACTATTACCCCATCTGGTTGTTCATGTTCTATTATTTCCCACAGGTGTTCCCAATACACCGGCTCAAAATACAGCTTATCAGCTATGTCAAAATCTGTACTTACAGTCTCAGGATTGCAATTCACCATTATAGATTCATAGCCACAATCTCTTATGGCCAGCAATCCATGCGTACAGCAATAATCAAATTCTATTCCTTGTCCAATACGGTTAGGACCAGACCCGAGTACTATTATTTTCTTCTTATTAGAAATAATACTTTCATTTCTGAATATTGCTGAGCTTTCTAATTGATTATTAGTTGTTAAAACTCCTCCATAGCTATTAGTCTCGACACCCTCTCCTTTGGAGAGGGCCGGGGTGAGGCCTTCGGCAATGTTGGGCGATTCGAATGTACTATAGAAATATGGTGTTTTTGCCTCAAACTCAGCACTACAGGTGTCCACCATTTTGAAAACACGTGTTATCCCTAATGCCTTCCTGTATTCATATACTTCTTCCTCGCTGCAATCTTTTACTAATTCAGCAATCTGTTCATCGCCAAATCCCATCTTCTTCGCTTCCATCATCAGGCTAGCGGGCAATTTTTCCAGATGTTTGTACTTACGGATTTCAGCCTCCATATTTACAATATCCTGAATTTGGTACAGAAACCACCTGTCTATTTGTGTAAGCTCCCTGATGGTCTTTATAGATACCCCGGCTGCCATTGCCTCCTTTATCCTGAAAATCCTATCCCAGGTTGGGCGTTTCAGTGAGTTGATAAGTTCATCCGACTTCAGTCTGCTTGTACTTATGAACGATAAGCCGGTTGCATTGTTCTCAAGGCTTTGGCAAGCTTTTTGTAATGCTTCTGTAAATGTTCTGCCTATAGCCATTACCTCACCTACCGATTTCATTTGCAATCCCAGGGTATCATCTGCACCCTTAAACTTGTCAAAATTCCAACGGGGCATTTTTACTATTACGTAATCCAGTGCAGGTTCAAAATAAGCCGAGGTGGTTTGGGTAATCTGGTTTTTTAATTCATCCAGGTTATAACCAATAGCCAATTTTGCTGCAATCTTTGCAATAGGATACCCTGTTGCTTTCGATGCCAAGGCTGATGACCTGCTTACACGTGGATTTATTTCAATAGCTATTATTTCTTCTGTTTCCGGGTTGAGCGCAAACTGTACATTACAACCTCCGGCAAAATTACCAAGGTCGCGCATCATCATAATGGCTGTATTCCTCATCAGTT
>CANGSR010000357.1 GCA_947456055.1 Chitinophagaceae bacterium | reverse complement strand
TGTATCTTCTCCCCATGCATTATTTAAGTGATATGCAGGGAAAATATATTTTTTACCATTAGCCATTATAGGGATACCTACATGCCTATCAAACCAGATACAGCCTTGAAAATATTTGGAATGGAATGATTTTGGCACGAAATGCTTAAATGGAACTTGGTTGTTTTGTACATTCTCTTTCTTGAAAATCAAATCTAAAATCATTATTTCGGATTCACATGAATCGCATTTTACGACAAAAAATCCCAGAACCCCTAAACCACCGGTAAGAAATACATCATGCCCACACCTACATATGACTTTGTATTTACCATTTTCTGGATCAACTGTGGATATTGATAATAATTTATTCAGTGTTTCATCCCAAGTAAGACAAGGTGTAAAATCATCTTTTGTCCATATCCTATGAGAAAATTGAGTATCCTTTATTATTCTTAAAATTGCGCATTCGAACATAACAGATTATAATTTGTTGGCGAATTGATTTTTATCCAATCATTTTGCTTTTTTCATTCAGGAATAATGTCCAGACATAACCCCTGGCATTAACTGCACCTTGAAACCAAGATGAAGGTTTAATAAAATCATGTGGGTCTAAATTTTTCATCCTATCAATGATTACCTGATATTCAGGCTTAACTACTTGCTCAATCTCAGCAAGGTAGGTTTTGTATTCTCTAATAAATTCTATTGCGTCCATACTGTATATATTCAGAACCAGATTTTAAAGTTAAGTACACTAAGCAGCTATCAATTGCTTTGTTTCAATGGCTACTTTCTTCACCTTACATACAGTAGCTGTTGATGCATCAGTTATCTTGGCTATCTCCCTTATGGTGGTCTTACCTTCGTTTAAATAGCGCAAAATCAATTTATTGGTATCTTTATTTAGGAAATCAATTTTTCGCTCATTGGACCCAGCTTTCCTTCCGAATACGATTCCCCGTTGCCTGGCAGCAATCTTCCCCATTTCTGTTCTTTCCCTTATCAGTTCTCGTTCTTGCTCTGCTATCACGGAAACCATATGGCTAAACAGTTTAAAGATAGGGTTGGGCTTACCATCTATTTTACTTTCAAGTTTCATATTTTGGATATGCACCACCACATTATGCTGTTCGCAAGTATTTAGTGTTGATAATGTATCAAATGCATTTCTGCCGAGGCGGCTGAACTCTTCAACATATAAATCAGTTATTTTACCTGCTATGATAAGTTTAAGCAACTTAGCTCCTTCCGGTCTTTTTGAAAATGCGATTGAACCACTTATTTGCTCCTGCAAGACTAAATCGTATTGAGTAGTGTCAAGTTGTTGCCTTGCTCCTGACTGTCCAATGGTACTCCAGCGAATGTATTTTACCTTCATTTGTGTGCTATTTTTTATGGTAGTAAAATTACAACAAATAAACCTGTAAGCCTTGCTGGTGGCTGGTTTTAACGATCTTATAGATCTTAATTTAAGTGTTCTAATTATAGGTCAATATGGCGTAGCCTATGGAAACAATCAATGGGGTTTATCCAGTCTTAAGGGGGAACTTAGCCTAAAATATTCAATTATATGGCTAAGAACAACAACAAGACAGCACCTAAACATCCAGAGGGCGCAAAGCAACAATCAAAACAGAGTAGTAAAAACAAGCAATCAGTACCTGGTGTTGAACAACTCATCATTGAACCTATTGCAGAGAAAATCGACACTACAACTAATGATGTAGCTGAACCTATTATTACAGATGAATCAACAAATGAACAAATTGAAACCATCAGCGAAGAACTCAATGGTAATGATACAACTGATAATTCTGTTGATAATGTAAGTGAAGAACCTATAGAGGCAGTTAGCCTTGAGAATACTGAAAGTTTAGAACCAGTAATGGGCAATATTGTACCTTTTACTGATGGTGTATCTGATAAAACAATCAGTACAGAACCTATAAAGAATAACAGAAAACCAAGATTGTGTACAGATATTACTTATAAATTAGTTGGCTGCTCTTACCATTACTTTCGCCGTTTCTTTAAGAAGCAGTTCAATAATACTGCAATAAAAGTGCGCTTTGTTAAAAGTGGCACTGGTTATAATGGATATATTGAAATAGCCGAAGCAAGCAAGGAACAATCAATAGCCTTACTTGAGAAAATCAAGACTGATAACCCTACAATTAAGAACATCTACTGGGATTTAGTATCAGAGTAGTCAATCATCAGGCAGCCTCACTTTTACCAATGGTGAGGCTGCCATAAAATTATTTGTATGAGTCAAGTAGCTACATTGAAACAATTGGAATCTAAATTCAGGTTGACCTATTGGAAATTAGTTGATACTGATGAAGAATGGAGAAAAGAACTTGTACGCAACGAATTGCGCAGTCTTGGTACCAGTATTGAATACCTTAAGTCTAAAATTACTAAAAATTGATTGTCTTTAATGGTAAGTATACTTTTGGTTAAGCATATAACGAAATAATCACTATGAAATATAGAATATTTTGTATAGCATATTTGAGAAATCTGTATGTTATGTACAGAATATTCTGTATTACATATTTGTTCATGTTTGTTGTGTTCAAATATGCTGCTTATAAGCAACAAGGTGCGATTTATTCGCACTTATTTTGTTTTAAGTGTTATTGTTTCACCCAGTAATAAAGTCTTTAAAATCACTTAAAATAGAAACTCATAAAGAACTAAAATACAGTTGATTGTCTTTTAGTAAATGTGTTAATAATTAGCAACTAGGTGCGATTTATTCGCACCTTTTTTGTTTTGAATACCCAATGCCTATGGAGTTAGAATAGTATATAAAATCGCTTGTGATTAAGGCAATATAATCTACTGTTGATAATTCAAGCCAATTTCTATTTCTGAATACTAATTCTATAATGTTGAGGAAGGTTATTTTGGACGCTAAAACATCACATGTGATAAATATGTAAATACTTGGGCTTTCGATAGATTTGCCAAGCACTTAAAAACAGTGCTTTTAAAAAACTAAAATCAAATAAAATGAGAAAAAAAGTTATTCGGATTGCTGGTTCCAGAAAACCCAAAAAGGAATTTAGGTATGAAAAAACGAACATTGAATGGGCCGATTTTACACTTAATCTTTGGTGGGGGTGCACTAAAGTAAGTGATGGTTGCGATAATTGTTATGCAGAAAAAGGGGCTAAATTTCGCTTTAAGAAATACCCAATCTGGGGCTTAGGTACTCCAAGAAGAAAAATAAGTGGATCATTCGATAAATTGAAGAATCTACAAGATGAAGCAGCAGCCAAGAGAGTTATATACAGGGTATTTGTTGGAAGTATGATGGATATTTTCGAAAAGTCTATGGATCTAATTGACAACAAGGGTAAGAGGCTACAACAAACAACAGGAGAACTCAGAGACAAACTTTTTACAAATATTTCAGGGGGTAAATATGAAAACCTGATGTTTATGTTCTTGACCAAGCGCCCAAGCAATATAAATAAGATGATACCTGATGAATGGAAAATTAACCCTCCTGTGAATGTATTCTTTGGTACAAGCCCCGTAAGCAAAGCCACAGCCTTTAATTTTATAGAACACCTTTTAAAAGTAAAAGGCAAAAAATTCTTGTCAGTAGAACCATTATTAGAAAGGATTTCGCTCTGGCCCTGGTTAAAAGACAACCTTATAGATTTCGTCATCGTTGGTGGTGAGAGCGGTGGTGAGAGACGACCTTTTGATTCCGAATGGGGTAGAGTTATAATGGATGAGTGTGCCGCTTCAAACACACCATTTTTCATGAAGCAAATAGATAAAGTGAAATCTATTCCTTATGAATTGCGCATTAGAGAAAGACCAGTAGCAGTATATGGTTGCGCTGCTACTAATTGCGGTGCAGTAAACGATGTGAGTTATCAAGCTCTTAATCCAAAACCCAAGAAATAAAAAATAAGAACTAACTGTTATTGAAAATACTGATTAATTGAAAATTGGGTGCGATTTATTCGCACCTTTTTTGTTTTAAGTATTACTACTTCACCCGGTAATTAGGATATTAATATAAATTAAAATACTTATAGATGCTAGTTATAATTCCAAGTACATATTTAATAATTGAAGTTTCATTAATGATGTCGCACACTACAAGTTGCAGGTAATGCCAAACATACTTGGGGTGCTCATGTTATAACTTCTACATCACTGTATAGAATATATTGACCGCTGATTAATGGTGATATTATTATGGTTGGATTATTTATTGTTAAGATTAATAGTACACTTTAAACAACCAATAATGGTGGTTTCATAATTGCATATAGCTTGGTTGCTGCGTCTATGCTCCTTAGTGTCGCACTCCGCAAGTCGCAAGTAATGCCAAACGAAATTTATTTTTAAGAAATAGAATAAACAATTATACGTATTTAATATATAATATATTAAGAGGTTCAGGTGGTCATGGGCGGGAATAATTACCCCGTCCCCTCTTAATTAAAAACCACCATTAAAAATAAAACCACCTTATGAGTAAATCAATTCTGGTATCAATCCAACAGGCTGTTAATGCCATTCAATGGAAAACTCCATTACAAAAACAAAAAGCACTTAATCTTTGTGCTTCAATATTCAACCTTTATAGGTTAAACAACCAATCATATAATAACTACCAAAGTCTTGCAATCAATTACTTCGCAAAAGTGATGACGTGTAAACGAGACTATACTATTAAAGACAAACTTGTAAGGGCAGGCATTCTTGAATGCGACAACAAGTATAGTGTCGTTAAACATACAGCTAAAGGCTATAGGTTTAATCCTCGATTTTTCGCTACATCCACAATAAATAGTACAGATCAAACATTCACTTATTCAACTACTAATTTCTACTTAACAAACTTTAACTATATCACGTTTGTTCCTCACCAAGACCCTTGTTTTTATTATGCCACTCAAAAAGAAAGTTTGCAGAATTACTATTATCATAATCTCAGTAAACTCACCTTTACGGGTGATATAGATACTCATATCAATGCTCTTGCACAGATACAAGAACATAATCTGAGTATAAACCAGAAAATCACTGACCAATACGTCTACATAACTTTCCAT
>CANGSR010000356.1 GCA_947456055.1 Chitinophagaceae bacterium | reverse complement strand
CAAGCATACAAAGAGTAATAGAAGCACAGGTAGATAATGGTGCCACCAACTTATTGGCATGGGATTTTACAGGTGCCAATAACGTAGCCACCTGGGCTGCTACTTCAGTGCATTCTTACCTGGATACGACTATTGCCTCAACTAATATCACCCGAGGCCCTAGTAGTCCATCCAGCTCAGGTGCTAATTCTTTCCGTTCTGCAGGATTCCAGAATAATGGCATTTCAACAGCAAACACCGATTATTACCAGATAAAAATAAAAGCCGATACCGGATACCTTCTTTCATTGGCTACTATAGATGCCCGCTATACAGGCACCTCAAGTTTTGCTGCCTCACCCGGTGTTACAGCCCAATATGCATATAGCCTTGATGGAACTACTTTTACTTTGATAGGTAGTCCGTTTGTAACTATTGGCACATCGGTGGTGATGCCCACCATCAACTTATCGGGCATTAGTGCACTCCAAAACCTGCCCAATACACAGCCAGTATGGTTCAGATACTATGCCAGCGGACAGACCACAACAGGAGGCTGGGGTTATTATTCTTACGATACTGGTATAAATGGATTATCTTTTGGCGGCAGTCTTAACCATGTTGCCCCAATAACAGGTTCCAATTATCTATGTGCTTCCTCATCAACCACATTGGCAAATGCCAGCCCTGGTGGGTATTGGGTAAGCAGTAATCCGGGTATAGCCACTATAGGTTCTACCACGGGTAGTGTTTCTGGTATTGCTCCGGGTACAGCAGTCATTAGCTACTTGCTTTCAGGTATTACTACCTTTACTGTCACGGTACTTCCACTTCCAACTGTTGGTTCAATTTCAGGTCCTGCATCTGTAGCACCTGGTGCAACCATTACTCTTACAAATAGTTCAACTGGTGGTACGTGGTTAAGTACCAATACTGCAATTGCAACAATTGGCTCAATAAGCGGTATTGTTTCAGGTATATCTTCAGGCACTTCATTGATTACCTATAGAGTCACCAATACTTGTGGGGCGGTAGTAAGTACTAAGATAATTACTGTCAATAATTCCCTTGGCGCCATCACAGGTGCTAATCATGTTTGTGTTGGCCAATCAACTGCACTTAGTGACACCGGTAGTGGCAGGTGGACAAGCAGCAACCCCACCCTGGCCCGTATAGACTCCCTAACCGGAATGGTTACAGGATTAGTACCAGGTGCGCTTACCATAACCTATTCGCTTTCTGGTAGTAATACCACAATGGCATTTACCGTGAACCCAAGCCCTGCAAATATTTCAGGAACAACCAGTATTTGTATGGGCAGCACAGCTACCCTTGGTAACTCTACTACAGGTGGGTTATGGTCATCTTCCAATGCTTCAATAATTGCCATAGGATCAACAACAGGTATAATATCAGGCATATCTGCCGGTAGTGCAATAATTACTTATCAGCTCGCAACAGGTTGCTTCAATACTACCACTGTGAGTGCTGGTTTTGCTGGCCCTATTATTGGCCCATCATCGGTTTGTGTAGGTCAAAATATCACCTTGTCCAATTCAGTATCGGGTGGCACCTGGTCTAGTAGCGCTCCTACCATCCTAAGTATTGGCTCCTCATCAGGTGTTGCCACCGGTATTGCTGGCGGCTTGTTTACAAATGTCACCTATACAATAGGCTCAGGTTGCCAGTCTATAGCTACAATAACCGTTAATGCTTTAAGTGCCATTTCAGGCCCTAACAGTGTTTGTACCGGGCAAACAATTACCCTGGCTAATGCAACAGCCGGTGGTACATGGCTTTCATCTACTCCCGGTATAGCAACTGTAGGAGCTTCAACGGGCATAGTTACAGGTATTACCGGTGGCACATTGACCATTTCCTATATTATGCCATCTGGTTGCTCATCAACCTTTGCAATCACAGTCAATGCCATATCTGCAATTAGTGGTCCTTCAATAGCTTGTGTAGGTCAGACTATTACACTAACCAATTCCTCACCAGGTGGTACATGGAGTTCTGGTTCACCTACTATCGCAACTATTGGGTCAGCCTCTGGCATAGTAATAGGCATTGCAGGTGGTCTTAGTGCCAACATTACCTATTCATTAGGTAGCACATGCCGCACGTTTACCACAATTACTGTCAATGCATTGTCACCAATCACCATACCTGGAACTACACCTTTGTGCCAGGGCTCTACTGTATTAGCATCAGATGCCAGCGCAGGCGGCACCTGGAGCAGCAGCAATACTGGTATAGCTACAATAAACGGCACAGGAACAATTACCGGTGTTTCAGCAGGAACAGCAATTATTAGTTATCGCTTAGGTTCTGGTTGCACTGCAATTCTTACCGCTACTGTAAATCCAATAGCACCTATTACTGGTTCATCATCTGTTTGCCAATACAATACTACCACCCTTACCGATGCCACACCCGGTGGCACATGGTATAGCGGTGGCAGCAGTGCTACTATAGCATCCATAGGCTCAGCCACAGGTATAGTAACAGGTTTGGCTGCAAATCTATATGCTAACCTCACTTATTCATTACCAAGTGGGTGTAAGGCTTATAAAACAATGAGTGTTTTTGCCAATCCTATTGTAGGTACCATTACTGGACCACCTACAGTTTCCATCAGTGGCCTACCAATCACATTGGCAGATGCCACTACCGGGGGTATATGGTCAAGTGCGAATGCCACAAGAGCCACCGTAGGTTCTCTAACCGGAGTTGTAACAGGTGTGAGCACTGGTACCTTGATTATTAGTTATACAGTTACTAATGGAGCCGGATGTAGCACCTCAGCCACAAAAAATATAATAGTTGGGGCTACACCCCATTCGGATGACGAGTCTCTATTTATAATTACAAATGAAAAAACACCCAATAATTTCAGCATACAACCCAACCCCAATCAAGGCGACTTCATACTAAATGGGACATTGTCCAACTCACCAAAAGAACCCATAACCATCCTTATTACAGATATAAATGGACGGCAGGTTTACAAATCCCAAATCTCTACAACCACTGAAAAAATCCATGAGCGGATAATTCTTGCAGAACCACTCCCGAACGGTTTATACCTGATACATTTATTTTCGGGCTTGGAGGATGTACATTTAAAATTTGTGATTGGGAAGTAGGTTTTGAAAAAAGGCTTAAACCACTTGTGGATTTGCGTTATTAGTATATGCTAAACTCACTATGTACCTTTAGGCACAACTGGTAAAATAACAACTGACGATTTCCACTGAATAATTCTTTTAGCCTCTGAACTAAATTCAAAACCATAGAATGGCCTGGTTCCAATTACCACTACCTCGACACCAATCACTTCCCCCTTTTTAACTTGAGTGTATGCAGTAAATGTAGTAGCTTCATCTGGCGACATAACATAAGATTCCGCTTCCTTACCATCCCAATAATTTACCTGTTTTTTCACCTTATCATATTTAAGCTCACGTTTTTTTATCCCAAATGGCTTAATCATATTAATTACAGTTTGAGTGTATGTATCATTCTTTTCTTTAGTTATTTCTGTCAATTGTATTTGAATATCTTTTAACCAAACACTATCAATATTTGTTTTAGATAATTTAATTTCAATAACCAAATCATCCATTTCTTGATTAGCAAATTGCCTTTTGGATACAATATCTATATTCATATTAATAAATAACCATCCAGTCAAAATCTTATAAAGGAAAAATAAGAAGGTAGCTACCAGTGCAATCCCCTTAATCAAATTGTCAATATTTTTATTCAAATTATCAAATTTAAAAGGCAAAATACACGTGATAATTATCACTACCAATGCAAAAACAGAGAATAATATTTCAGCCGATTTTTTCATAATTGATTTTATTTATACACAAAATTAATTATAGAAATGTTAATGATTTGAAAATATTTTGTCCATATTTACTTTATAGGCTTAAAATGGTTCACTATGTTAAACATTTGGTACTAATCATTTCTAAAATGCGTAAAGATATATTCAATATTGGCTAAATAGTAACACAACTGCATAATAAGCAATGCCTGATTTTTTCCTTACTTTTGTTTTATGAATCTAGCAGCTCCATCCCACATTGCCAACTATATTGCCGGTGAACTTCAGGCCCCGATAAACGGAAAATACATGCCTAATACTAATCCTGCCACCGGTGAGGTATATAGCCAAACACCCGATAGTGATGCTACTGATGTTGATGAGGCGGTAGGTGCTGCCAGGGCTGCCTTCCCATTATGGAGTACTACCCCTGCCGAAGAAAGATTCAAAATCTTAAATAGGATTGCCCAGCTTATTGATGATAATTTAGATGCACTAGCCCTTGCCGAAACTAATGACAATGGGAAACCTCTATCCCTTAGCAAAAGGGTAGACATACCCAGGGCATCGAGCAATTTCAGGTTTTTTGCTACCGGTATCATGCATTTCAGTACCGAGAGCCATAATATGGAGGATAAGGCTATTAACTATACCCTGCGCCAACCTGTAGGTGTAGTGGGTTGCATTTCCCCATGGAATCTGCCACTTTACTTGTTTACCTGGAAGATTGCCCCAGCCCTTGCTGCCGGCAATTGTGTGGTAGCAAAGCCCAGCGAGGTTACCCCTATGACTGCCTACCTGTTGAGTATCATTTGTAGCAAAGCAGGGCTGCCTCCGGGAGTGCTCAATATTGTGCATGGCACAGGCCCGGGTTGTGGTTCGGCAATAGTGAGCCATCCAGGCATCAAGGCAATATCATTTACAGGCAGCACAAGGGCAGGCAAGGAAATTGCCGCTACTGCCGCACCAATGTTCAAAAAAATATCATTGGAACTAGGTGGCAAAAACCCCAATATTATTTTTGCAGATTGCGATTGGGACAAAATGATGCGCACCACCATCATGTCCTCTTTCAGTAATCAAGGTCAGATCTGCCTTTGTGGTAGCCGCATATTGGTAGAAGACAAGATTTACGAGAAATTTAAGCATGAATTTATAGCACGCACTAAAAAACTTACCGTAGGCGACCCTCTTGAAGATACCAGCAAACAAGGTGCAGTGGTGAGCCAATTGCATTTTGATAAGGTCTTAAGCTGCATTGAATTAGCT
>CANGSR010000355.1 GCA_947456055.1 Chitinophagaceae bacterium | reverse complement strand
GTCATAAATGGTTGCCGGAAGGGACGGTGATTGAGGTAGGGGTAGATGGTGAAATTTTGGCTCTATTAAATGGTACTGTTGATGATGCCATATATTATGAGGGAGTGATTTGCCCTGGCTTTGTAAATGTGCATTGTCATTTGGAGTTGTCGCACCTGAAGGGTTTGGTTCCGGAGCATACCAGCTTGATTCCATTTTTAAGGTCGATACCCCAGCATAGGAATGATTTTACAGTAGAGCAAAAACTAGAAGCAAGGCATCAGGCCTTGAATGAACTGGTAGCCAATGGTGTAGTAGCTGTTGGAGATATTGCTAATACAACCGATACACTTGACCTGAGGACGAAGGGTGCGCTGCATTTTCATACTTTTATTGAGTCAATTGGTTTTATAGAAGCCAATGCAAATCGGTCGTTTGGTTTTAGTGACACTACTTTTAATGCGTTTCTGGAGCAAGCATCTTCTGGAAAAATACAAAGGCAATCAATTACCCCCCATGCTCCTTATTCGGTGTCAGGGTCCCTTTTTGGTTTAATTGATACACATGAGGAAGGTAGCCTGGTTTCTATTCATAATCAGGAAAGCAGGGAGGAGAATAAATTTTATGAGAAAAAGGAAGGGGCAGTGAGGGAATTGCTTGCTGGTCTGGGTATAGATGATAGTTTGTTTGTGCCCACCGGTAAAACATCGCTTCAATCTTATGGGGAGTGGTTGTCACCTTCGCACCCGCTTATTTTGGTGCATAATACCTATTCAACTGAAGCGGATGTGGTGTTTGCCAAATTGGGCAGACCTGATGTTTTTTGGTGCTTATGTCCCAATGCAAATTTGTATATTGAAAATTCCTTACCCGATGTGCAAATGCTTATGGCAAATGATTGTATGATTTGTGTAGGTACTGATAGTTTGGCTTCTAACCACCAGTTGTGTGTGTTATCCGAACTATTTACCTTGAAGGAACATTTTACTAATCTTAGTTGGGAGACACTAATCAATTGGGGTACGTTTAATGGCGCTAAAGCCTTGCAAATGGACAGTGAAATAGGAAGTTTTGAGCAGGGCAAATATCCTGGTTTATTATTGATTAATGGTCTTGACAGTGGTAGGAAACCCACCGTAAGTAGGATTGCATAATCTGCAGGAGCTAATTTTAGAAAATCTAAAAGATAACTTTTGTCTGGATGAGCAAACCTAATATTAGGGCAATAATTCCAACTACAAGCAGGCCTACACTTAGTATGTTCTTGTTCATAAAATCTGGTTCTTTTATTTGACGAATAGTTTGTGGAAATCCTTCGGTCATAATGTTGTTTTTTGATGAGGTAAAATTGCTACAAAATTCAAAGAAAGACACTAGTACTTATACCTGTAATTGGTGGTATTAACACCTATTTTGGCACCGTGAAAACACTATGGAGTGTTGATTGAAAACGTTTTGGAAACCATTTTCTATCAATAGAAAATGGAAATTGCAATGAGAGTAAACTTTCTTAATTTTAGCCTGTGAAAAAATTCAAGTTATTTTACGGATTACTGTTGGTGGCGTTATTGGCAGTATTTTCATCATGTAAGGAGAAAACCAAGGCTGAGCTAGACCCTAATATTAAGGGAAACTACTTTTCTATCAAACAATTTGCCCTTGATGAATGGAATACCTATTCGGGAGAGTCGTTTGTTATTATCAAATCTATAAGACATGATGATAAAATAGACAGCAGTTTTACCAGCTCTGATACTCTTTATTGGGCCGAAATATTTAAGGTGTTTTTTGAGACTGATATTAGTGACCGTAAATTTTTGGGTCAATATAAATTTAGTCAGTTCGACCAGGAAGATGGTACACACAATCTGTTTTACGAGGCTCTGGATGATGATTTACTTACCCGTAAATTGTTGATTTCAATAGATAATTATACCCGCAAAGTAAAAGGCATCTATATAGTTACGCAGAAAAAATCGCCCTTCCATGAAGTTCTTCAGAAATTGTATTACAACCCATTGAAGGAAATTCAAATTCAGACTGACGATAAGCCTTTGATTGGTAAAAAGAAATTTGAAGTAGTAACCTACGATTTTATGAGGTAGGTGTCTTTCCTTATAAAAATACTTGCTTATAATAAATGACCAAAGAGGAATTTAGTAATGTGATAGCGTCCTTGCCACACCAGCCAGGATGCTATAAGTATTTTGATGAAAATAATGAGTTGCTCTATGTAGGCAAGGCCAAAGACCTGCGCAAGAGGGTTAGTTCCTACTTCAATAAAAACCTCGATAATTATAAGACCCGCAAACTGGTATCGCTTATCTGCTCTATCAATTATACAGTAACAGATACAGAGCATGATGCTTTTTTGCTTGAAAACTCACTAATAAAGCATTACCAACCGAGATTCAATATTGCCCTAAAAGATGATAAGACATACCCTTTTATTGTGATTAAAAATGAGCCCTTCCCGAGGGTTTTTCTTACTCGTAGGTTGATAAAGGATGGTTCGGAATATCTGGGGCCTTTTACTGGCTTGCAGAGGGTAAAGGAGCTGCTGGAATTGGTGAGGCATAACATTCCGCTGCGTACATGTAATCTAGCCCTAACGCCTGCTAATATAGCCAAGAAGAAATTTAAGGTTTGCCTGGAATACCATATTGGTAATTGTAAGGGACCATGCCAGGGTTTTCAAACATTAGAGGATTATGGCACAGGTTTGCAACAGGTGAGGCATGTGATGAAGGGGAATATTGGTGATGTGATTAAATACCTGAAAACCGAGATGAATGGCTTTGCTACTAATATGGAATTTGAGAAGGCCCAGGTAGTAAAAAAGAAGATGGAATCTCTCCAGTCTTATCAAAGCACATCAACTATAGTAAATCCTAAGTTGAATAATCTGGATGTGGCGTGTATTGTGGCTGATGATAATAATTTCTACATCAACTATATGATGGTGAGTAATGGTACCATCATTCACGTGAAAACAATACAGGTGGAGAAGAAGCTTGATGAAGAACTGGAGGAAGATGTACTCGCCTTTGCACTTGATAATCTGAGAGAAACCTTCCAGAGTAATGCAACAGAAGTAGTGGTGCCCCTGATGATTGATGTGGCAGACAGAGCTGTGAAGGTAACTGTACCTAAGGTAGGTGATAAGAAACAACTTCTGGAATTATGCATCAAGAATGCACGTATTTTCATGGAAGATATGAAGCGTAAAGGCACTTTGCTGCTGGATGAGCAGATGAAGGAGACCAATATGCAGGTATTGGAGGAACTACAGGATGCATTACAACTTACTGAATTACCTGTACATATTGAGTGCTTTGATAACTCCAATTTTCAGGGAGCTTACCCTGTGGCGGCTATGGTTTGTTTTAGGAATGGGCTGGCAGCCAATAAGGAATACCGCCATTACCATATCAAGACAGTAAAGGGAATCAATGACTTTGCCTCAATGAGCGAGGTTGTTTACCGCCGGTATAAAAGGCTAATGGACGAAAACCTGCCATTGCCGCAATTGGTAATAATTGATGGTGGTAAAGGACAGTTGAGTTCGGCCATGGAGAGTATTGAAAAACTTGGCCTGACAGGCAGAATGACATTAGTGGGCCTGGCGAAAAGAGAGGAATCTATTTTCTTTCCAGGTGATAGTGAACCATTGCAATTAAGTTTTGATATGGCTGCACACTTACTGATAAGGAGGATAAGGGATGAAGTGCACCGCTTTGGTATTACCTTTCACAGGCAGGTGAGGAGTAAGGGAACTATTAAGAATGAGCTGGAAGATATAAAGGGAATAGGGGAGAAAGCCGCTACCGATATGCTAAAAGCATTCAGGTCGGTAAAGAATATTAAGACACTTACAGAAAGGGAACTAACAAAAGTAATCGGAGCCTCTAAGGCTCGAATAGTTTTTTTTCATTTTCATCCTGAGGCAAATAATCTACAGGATAAAATAGAGGAAATTTAAGGTAATGGTTAATTGTTATTGCTAAGGAGGGTGAAATCTACTAATACTCTATCACGGAAGAATAATCTGAGTGCACTATTCTTGTATTCGTAATGGACAACCTGTGTTACTGACTTTACTGTCATATCATCGGGCAGGCCCAGTAATTTAATAGCCTGATAAATATCGGTAGTGCCTGATTGTAATTTCTTACCTACACTAAAATCGAAATTGGCTTTTTCGCAACCGGTCTTTTTGAAATAGAACCGCTCTAAGGCATCAGATTTGTTGTTCCAGGATATGGTCACATTATTATTGTCATTAGTATAATACCAAGTAGTACGTTTTCTGCCTTCTTCAATATCGGCAGGCTGGCCCAGCATTTTGGTGACATGGGCAGGAGTTGCCACTTTGGTATTAATATTGATAAGTGCTAGTACCTCTTCTGTACTTAGGCTCTTTGCAACACAGAGGTTGCAATTGGTAAAAGAGACGGCAAGAAACAAAAACAATAGCTTTCTCATATTCTATAGGTTTGTCGTCGGAAAACAAGGTTTACTGCAAGTATAACTATTCTTCTCTGAATTTAGTATATTTTTAGGATATAAAAAGAGAATTTGTTATTCCAATAAAACAAAACGCAAAAACAGTGCCAGATTTGTATATGTCTTATTCTCACTGAAGATAATTCATTTATTAACACATCAAATTAGATTTTTCTACAATTGTAAATGCTACACTGACTAAAAATTGAGATTTATCTAACTACTATCTACTAATTACTATCTGCTAACAACAAATCGCATCTTTCTACTATCTACTTTCTACTTCTTTAATCATCCACAAATCACATCCAAAATGACCTGAATTGCCCAGTGGCCCTTTTAGATAGGTGAAGCCACATTGCTCATAAAGGCTCATGGCATTTTTGAGTTCGGGCATTGTTTCCAAATAGATTTGGGTAAAGCCCTGGTTTTGGGCACTTTCAAAGCATTTTTCAATCATTAATTTGCCATAACCCATTCGCCTGTGTTCAGGTAAGAGATATAGTTTTACCAGTTCGCAACAGCCTTCAGGCAGTCCTATTGTAGGAAAAACACCCGCACCCCCAGCAATTATACCATCAACTTCCAAAATCCAATATTGGGATAGTGGGGTAGAGAATAGGCTGTATAGG
>CANGSR010000354.1 GCA_947456055.1 Chitinophagaceae bacterium | reverse complement strand
TTATAATGCTACTGTAACTGACCAAAAATCAGTAATTGACCTAACTAATATGGCTAGTGGTATTTATACACTTACCCTACGCTCTAAATTGGGTATTTACACACAAAAGCTGACTGTAGCAAAATAATAGCATAAAAAAAGTATTCAATTTGTTTAGGGTGTTCCTGCTGGAGCACCCTAATTTATTTTGACATTTTCGTACAACAATCCTTTAAATCTAAAATACTTGTTATCCCAATTCTGATTGTAAGTGAACTATACTCACCCTATCCCTTATATTAGTTTCATACTTATTAGGACTAGCCGTAAATTCATTGTAGTTTTGCGGCGAAAAAATACAGATTAATTTATTATGTTATTAAAACAATCGGTTTTCGCTGCTGCAATTCTTGCGGTGGCTGTTAGCGGGCAGGCTGGTGCCCAAAGTCCTAAAAAAACTGCACGTAAAGTTCTGGACACTGCCAATATGGATAGAAAAGTAGCACCCGGCGAAAATTTCTTCCTTTATGCAAATGGTTCCTGGCTTGCCAAAAACCCAATACCAAAATCTGAAACAAGATGGGGAAGTTTTAATGAACTTCAGGAAAATAACAATAATGCCTTACATCAGTTATTGGATTATGCGGCTGGTGTAAAAAATGCAGCAAAAGGCACCACAGTTCAGAAAGTTGGAGACTTTTACAAATCTGGCATGGATAGTCTGGCCATTGAAAAAGCCGGCATTACCCCATTAAAAGAAATACTTGCCCGCATCAATACTATTAGTAATACCAAAGACCTGCTTAAAGAAATAACCCTCGAACATACTACAGGAATTGGGCCTTTGTTCGGTTTCGGCATTTCACCTGATGATAAAAATGTAACAAAGCAAATATGCCAGTTTAGCCAGGGTGGATTAAGCATGCCAGGTAAAGAATACTATTTCGATAAGGATGCCCGGACCACGAGAATCAGGGACGCATATAAGCTATACATTCCTAAAATGCTGATGCTTATGGGCGAAACCGCCGATGAAGCACAGAAAGATGGTGAAGCTATCTTCAATTTGGAATTGGCCTTAGCAGATTCTTCAATGACCCGTGTAGAAATGCGCAACCCATACCTGCTTTATAACAAATTTAATCTGGCTGGAGCTAATAAACTTACTCCGGGACTCGATTGGAATAATTTATTGGCTGGCCTAAAAGTTAAGGGTGAGGATTCAATGATTATTGGCATGCCAAAATTCTTTGTACAAGTTGCGAAGCAATTAAATGCTACACCAATTAATACCTGGAAAAAATACCTGCAATACCACCTGGTCAACAGTATGGCTCCATATATGTCTTCGGAGTTCGACAATACCCGTTTTGGTTTTTATGGCAAGGTACTTAGTGGCCAGGAAGAACAACGCCTGCGCTGGAAACGTGTAATGGCAGTTGTTGACAGGTCAGAAGGTGAATTATTAGGCCAACTTTATGTAGACAAAAATTTCAAGCCTACAGCTAAGAAAAGGATGCTGGAACTGGTGAACAACCTCCAGAAAACCTATTCTGACAGGATTAAAAAACTAGACTGGATGAGCGATGCTACCAAAACCAAAGCTTTGGTGAAACTCAACTCATTCATGAAAAAAATAGGCTATCCTGACAAGTGGAAAGATTATAGCAAGCTAACTATTACCAAAGACAGCTATGTAAAAAACATCCTAGCTGCTGAAGAATGGGGCTACAATTATGAATTGAACAAATTGGGCAAAAAAGTGGACCGTGCTGAGTGGGGCATGACTCCTCCTACAGTAAACGCTTATTATAACCCAGCCTTTAACGAAATCGTATTCCCAGCTGGTATCCTTCAGTATCCTTTCTTCGATGAAAAAGCGGATGATGCCATCAACTATGGTGGTATAGGTGCGGTAATAGGCCACGAAATGACCCATGGCTTTGATGACCAGGGTCGCCTGTATAATGCAGAAGGCAATTTAAGCAATTGGTGGACACCAGAAGATTCAGCTAATTTCACTAAGAAAGCTGATGTGGTTATAGACCAATTTAATAAAATCATAGTAATGGATACAACCCATGCCAATGGTGCACTTACCGAAGGTGAAAACCTTGCCGACCTTGGCGGCATCAATATTGCTTACGAAGCTTTCAAAAAGACTAAACAAGGTATGAGTAATACCAAAATTGACGGTCTTACACCTGACCAGCGCTTCTTCTTAAGTTGGGCTCAGGTATGGCGTGCCAACACAAGACCAGAAGAATTAGCTCGTCGTCTTAAAACCGACCCACACTCTGCTGCCCTACTCAGGTGTAATGTACCACCTAGCAATATGGAAGCATGGTATAAGGCATTCGACATAAAACCAACTGACAAATTGTATCGCCCGGTTGCTGAGCGTGCCAGGGTTTGGTAATTATATTATAGTACTTTTCAAAAAGGCCAGGATACAAAATTCTGGCCTTTTTTAGTGCTTAAAAGTAACCCGGTAAAAAAGTAGAACCCTATTGAGAATACAAACTCATCCCTTTCTGTTAGTATAAAAAACAACCTCTAGCACAATACATTCAATACTATTCAATTCAACCAAATTTCCATTAAAATAATTACCCAAACATAAGTTACACAACACCACGTAACAATTACTTAATATTCCGGACATGTTTTAATAACGTTGCGGTAATATTCGGGCATTGTGTAGTCCATAATTTTGCAAAAAAATTCATAATGCAGAAATTATTCTACACTTTTTTATTCCTGATTTCCTCAATTGTATCATTTGGAGGAACAATCAGAGGAGTAGTCATTGACTCAAAAAACAATACACCCCTAACAGGCGTTGTGATTACTGTTACAGGCACAGGCAAGGGTAATGTTACAGATTTTGATGGGAAATATGAAATCACCGATATCCCCAATGGTGATTATGAGATAGTTTACAATTATACAGGCTATACGGCCTTCAAGCAAACTGTGAAATTTGAGGGCAAAAATGAAGTTACCCTTGATGTAAAAATGATGCCTGAAACCATTGAGTTAACTGACCATGTCATCAAGGCTGTTAGGATTACTAATACCGAAAATTCAGTAATCAATGAAATAAAGAACAGTACTACGATTGTAAGTGGTACAAGTGCTGCTCAGATTTCAAAGACACTCGATAGGAATGCTGCCGATGTGGTGAAACGTATTCCGGGTGTAACAATCCAGGATGACCGCTTTATTATTATCAGGGGACTACCTGACCGTTATAATACAGTATGGCTTAATGATGCCAGCACACCAAGTAGTGAAGCTGATAAAAAGTCATTCTCCTTCGATATTATTCCTGCCGGCCTTATCGACCGTTTGCTAATTTATAAAGCACCTTCACCTGAATTACCAGGTGATTTTGCTGGTGGTATGGCTAAAGTGTACAGCACATGTATTACAGATAAAAACCAGTATACAATAAGCCTTCAAGGCTCATCAAGAGAATACTCTACAGGTACAACTGGCCGCTATGGTAAGCAAGGAGGTTCAGATTGGATGGGTTATGATGATGGTAAAAGGTCTATACCAAGTGGTATTCCTGGCTTACTTTCATCAGGTCTGCCTAATTATAAAGCCAATATTGGTACTTGGTCACGTTCATTTGGTAATGACTGGGGTATTTCAACCTCTAAACTTTCTCCTGATTTAAGGTTCTCAGCTTCTATGTCAAATGTTTGGAAATTGAAAAAGCTGAAAATTGGTAATACCCTGGGTGTAGTATATTCTAATACAAATACCAATATGCAAATACACAGGCAGGATTGGGACTCGCTCAACAGGACATATAATTATAACGACCAGAAATCTGTTGCAAATATAAGCGCAGGTATTATGGATAATATTGGTGTAACTATTGGCAATTCAAAATTCGAATTCAGGAATTTGTACAACCAGATTGGCACATCAACCCTTACATTGCGTAATAGCATAAGGGATACAGGAGCTGCAACCGATGTAGACCAAAAAGCATATGCCATTGGCTATGAAAGTAGGGCAACTTATGCTACTGAATTGACTGGTACCCACAAAAACAAAACTGATACAAGAAGATATACATGGACAATAGGCTATAGCGACCTATTCAAAAACCAACCAGACCTGAGAAGGATAAAATACACAAAATCACAATCAGACCCAGATTCAATGTATAAGGCGCAGATTGCTGCTACGGTAGATCCTATAAATGGTGGCGGTCGTCTCTACTCTACCCTATATGAAAAAACATATAGTTTCAATCATCAGTTTACCCAGCAGTTTACCATTAAAAAGAAATTCACTTTTGACCTAAATGCAGGTAATTTCTTAGAATACAAATCAAGGAGCTTTAAAATGAGGCAATTTGGTTATACCATTAAGCCAGGGGCAGCAGCTTTCACTCTTAAAGGTTTACCAATCAATACCATATTTGATGATGCTAATATTGATAGTGTCAATAAATTCAAAATTCTGGAAGCAACAAACCCTTATGATAAATATGATGGTACTAATAAACTAATTGCTTCTTACGTTTCTTTAAAATTCCCATTAGGCAGACATGTATCGGTAATAGGTGGTGCAAGGTATGAGTATAACGAGCAAGGCATTACCGGTTATATCAACCAGGATACAGTAGCTATACACCCAACAAATAATACCAAGTTCCTCTTACCATCAGCTAATGTCACCTATACATTCACTGATAAAAAGTTGTTGCGCTTTGCCTATGGTAAAACATTAAACCGCCCAGAATTCAGGGAGTGGGCACCTACCTATTATTATGACTTTGATGAATTATCAGGTGTAAAGGGTTCGCTATTTAAAACTACAGCAACAAGAAACCCTTCAAACAATGGAGATACACTTAAAGTGGCTGAAATCCAAAATCTGGATTTGAGGTATGAGTTTTACCCAGGTATTGGTGAAATGATTCAAATAGGTGGCTTCTACAAATCATTTACCAACCCAATACAAAAGGTTGTAGTTCCTGGTAGTGGCAGTGATAGCCGCACCTTTACATTTATCAATGCAGAAAAGGCATATTGTTATGGCATCGAAATCGATGTAAGAAAAAGTCTGGCTTTCATAGATGATAAATTCAAAACCGACATCTTTAAGGATTTTGCATTAGTAGG
>CANGSR010000353.1 GCA_947456055.1 Chitinophagaceae bacterium | reverse complement strand
GTTCCAGTTAGGTGCTAACTATTTCATTATCAAGGACGAAAATGGTAATACAAGGCAAGCGGTTCCAGGTGAATTAATATTATTAACCTGCCCAATGGATAGTATCAAATGTAAAGGATGGGGTAGCACTAAACCAATTCCGGCACAATATGTATTAACTACTTACGAAATCCAGAATATTAAAACTGCAACTGAAACATTCAATGGTATTATTTACCAGGAGTGCTTAAGGCATCATTTGGCTTATGTTGATATGCATTCTTTCATGTCTCAAATCCAAACAGGTTTTGCATATAATGGTATTGATTACACTACACAGTTTGTATCTGGTGGTGCTTTCTCTTTAGATGGTGTACATCTTAATCCAAGAGGTTATGCCCTTGTAGCCAACAAAATTTTGCAAACCATCAATTCTTATTACCACTCAACCATTTCCGACCTTGATGTGAATAAGTACAATGGTATTAAGTTCCAATAGTTAACTACAAATGAATTTATAAATGCGAAAGCACCGGAACTCCGGTGCTTTCGCATTTAGTAGTTTAGTTGATTATTCCATTATATTGCCTTGCAAAGCAATAAGTAATGGGTAACTGAAATAAAAAAACCGCTCAATTTGTGAGCGGTTTTTTGAATGGATTTTATTGGAAATGATTATGCGCTATTCAATTTTTTTACTGGTTCTTCATAGTCTAACTTCTATATTTATAGCTCTTGATTATATGATCCACCTTTATGGAGGTCAGGCTATTGACTGCCATGCTTTTAAGGTTATTAAACTCATTGCGGAGGTCACCTTCCAGCTTGTTCCAGTTTTCTGAGTTTGTGCGCAACTGGAAAACTGTGGTAAAGAAGCCATTAGGATTCTTGCTATTGTAAGCTACCTTATCACTACCAGTGAAACCAAGGCATTGCATCATTGCCAGGATAGCCTGGTTTTGCCTCATGGTGTGCTTGCTGTTTTGCTTCACCGCAATCCCGTCAAATCCGTTGGCTTTAGCCTCAATCAGGCTGCTGCTCATAAAAGCCATAAAGTATTGGAGGCTGTTATGGATATCATTAGTGTAGTAATAGTCAACCTCAATTCGGTTTTCTTTTAAGTTAATGAGGAATTTAACTCCTAATACACGTTCCATGGACACATCCAATACGGTATGATCACCATCTTTTCTTACTTTTACAACAGGTTTCCTTACCAGTCCGTTGTAGCCGTGTGGATATTCCTTGTTTACAAAATCTTGCACCCCATTCAGTTTGCAAAGATCTTTAACGCTGTAAGCGTTAGTTGGCATTTGTAATTTGGCGCCTCTCGCCTTAAAAACCCAGGGAAAAAGTTGAAAAGTTAGCATAATTTGATAGTTTTGATTTACTAAGTCAAAATTACGATCACTATTTGCCGTCCCTGGCTCTGCTAAAACGATCTCGAATACTGGTCATTCAGAATTCTGGTTATGTCAAATAATTGTCAGGAAGGGTTTCCTTTTCTACTTTATGTAATATAAAAAAATAAATATTTATATTAATGAATGTCAATTAGTTATAAAATAATTAACTGCCAGTTAATTATTTTTGATAAAGAAAAGGCATGCTTTTGCATTGTTTTTTGACACTTTGGGCATTGTCTGTAGACTGGCTAAACACTCCTAAATGGATAGATATAGCAACAAATAAAGAAGCGCATCACCACCTAAACAAGGTAATAATGCGCTTCTTGTAATATAAAATCAGTATCAATTCTTCAACTCAGCAAATGCCTTTACACACAGGCGTTTTAGGTTGACAATAAGGGCAGGCAGGGTTTCGTAATGTGCCGAATTACCCGCCGATTGCTCTATGAGGAAAATATTACTCACATCTTCCTTCACTCCCATATAAGATAGCTGGGGCTTGAGGGAGTGGGCCTGTATTTTCACCGTAGCATAATCTTGTATTGCCATAGCCCTGTCAATACTATCCAGCAATTTGGGAGCATTTTCCAGGAACATATTGATATACTTACGGCGTTTTTCGTTATTGCCTCCGGTAAACTGGTCAAGGAACCTCATATCGGTTACCGTATCAGGCAGAGCAGGGAATTGGCGTTCTTCCTTCACAGGGGCTTTGGGTTGTTCTACTACAGTAGGTTTTTCTTCCTTTTTGTCCTGTGGCACGGGCTCATGATGAGCCATTACCATATCCATTTTCATCAGTAGTTCATCGGCACTAAAGGGTTTAGATACATAGGCATTCATCCCTGCTTTCAGGTATTGTTGCACATCTTCCTGGAGCACATTGGCCGTCATGGCTATTATCTTTACATGCTTTGCGGGCGATGGCAGGGTTTCACGGATGCGGTGGGTGGCGGTAACCCCATCCATTACCGGCATTTGTATATCCATCAGCACTACGTCAAACTGTTGCTTGCCCAGCATGTCCAGTGCTTCCTGTCCATTTACAGCTGTTTTGATGGTTATTTTCGGTATTATCTCCTTCAGTGTATCCTCAGCCACCATGCGGTTGAATTCATTGTCCTCAACCAATAATATGGTCATGCGCTCCAGCCTTTGCAGGGCAGCCTGGTCCAGGTAGGTGGTTTTCTTCACAAAATCCTGCACCTCGGCTTCCATAAAGGGTATGGTAGTGGTAAAGGTGGTTCCTTTTTTCAATTCGCTGCTCACCGATATTTCCCCACCCATAAGGGTCACCAATTGGCGGGAGATGGTAAGGCCCAGGCCTGTGCCGCCAAACTTGCGGGTGGTATCGCTACCAGCCTGGGTAAAACTATCGAAAATGCTATCCACATATTCGGCAGCAATACCTATACCGGTATCTGTTACGTCAAATTTGATCCAAAGTTTGCGGTCCTCCCTTTTCACAAGTGAAGCATGCACTTCCACATATCCTTTTTCGGTAAACTTCACCGCATTACCTGCCAGGTTAATGAGCACCTGGTTGAGGCGGGTAGGGTCACCGGTAAGGCGTTTGGGTATATCGTGGTCAATGGTAAAGCGCAGCTCAATATGTTTTTCTTCAGCCTTCAGCATCAGCATATCACGCACACTCTGCACCACCTCACGTGCCGAAAAGTCGATATTTTCAATAATAATCTTGCCCGACTCTATTTTCGATAGGTCCAGTATATCGTTGATAATTACCAGCAAGTTATTGGCCGACTGCTGTATGGCGTCCAGGTAACGCATCTGGTCGGGCCTGGGGTCCTTGGCCAGTAGCAGACGGGCCATACCCACAACCGCATTCATTGGGGTGCGTATTTCATGGCTCATATTGGCCATAAACTGGTGCTTCAAAAAAGCAGTGCGCTCGGCTACTTCCTTTTCCTTTTGAGCCAGTTCTATCTGCTGCCTCACCTGCAGGTTGCGAAGCTGGTCTATAATGGTTTGCTTAAAAATCTCTTCCTTTAGCTTTTCAAACGATTTCAGGTGGTGGAAGGCCTTGGGTATATCGCCCATCTTGTCGTAAAGGGCACTTAATACCTCATGAATACTCATGATGTCGTGGCGGCGCTTATACTCCTCTGCCAGCTTAAAGGCGGCCTGTAACGACGACTGCGCCTGACGGTAATTGCCATCATCCATATAGAGCCTGCCAAGGTAGAAATGGCAGATAATCTGCACCTCTGCATTGCCCAGCAATTCACTTTCACGCAGGGCATTGGTAAGGTACTTGCTCGAATAGCCGAAATTGTGCATCTTGTAATACACCTTTCCCAGGCCGCTCTCGGCCATTACATAGGCCGGGGTTTCGGGCTCACTACGATTGATGTTCTCCTCAAAATAGTGCAGTGCATCGCTAAACTGTTCCTTCTTGAAGTAGATATTACCAAGGGTATTGTAAATATTAATCAGGCTACTCTCGTTATGTGCCCGCTCAAAGATGGGCAGGCATTTAAGGGCATATTCAAGGGCACTGTCGTAATCATTCAGGTCGTAAAGCAGGTTACTGATACTGGTGAGGATAACAGATTGCGAAAACTCATCACCCAGTTCCTCATATATAGCCAGTGCCTTCTCAAAGTGGGTAAGCACATTGGCCAGGTCGCCCATATCGCGGTAAATATTACCGTAGTAGTAAAGCACACGTGCTTCCAGTTTGCGGTCTTTAATACGCACAGTAATAGCAAGGGCATCCTTAAGCACTTCCAGGCCGGCAGCATATTCCCCTTTCAGCCAGTAGCAAGCGCCCTTCATATTAAGGCCACGTGCCAGGCCACGCCTATAACCTGCATTCCGCGACCGCTCCATAATTTCATCGGCCATCTGCGAGGCTTGTTCCACATCGGTGTTTCTAACCTCCACGGCAATATCTACCATGGTATCAATACGGTCTTTTTCAGATGTTTGTCGTGCCAGCAATTGCTGCAACTCTTTATACCTGGGCGAATCAGTCATGCTTCAAAAATAAGGATTTATTTTTTCGCTTCCACTGCAAATTGAAGCTTATTAAAACCCACGGTTGGGCGTAGTCGTGATACTACGCCCAACTGTGGAAGCCGTATCCGTCAGCACCGCTTTCCGCGGTCAGACGGATACGGCTGGGCGAGGTCTTGCCTTTATCGCCAATCCCCATTGGTCTTACCACCAAAGCGGTACTGACCAATGGGGATTCCCTTATCCGAATTCCCCGAACGCCGTTGTTGGTGTTTTCACCAACAACTTTCGAGGTTAGCCATTTCGTTAGACATTTCTGGTATTCGAATTTGCTAAACGAAAGGGTTGTTGGTTAAAACACCAACAACGGCCTAAACTACGTTACTATGAAAAATCTTAATAGATTAACAACAGCCCAATAACCTTGAAGCAGCAATTCCCCCTTTAGCGTTGGCCTTGTGCGCCAGCGAAGGGGGCAATGGGGATGTCAATGACGCAGGGGGGGTGGGAACATTGTTTAGGCTTTGGGAATGCTGAATGCCTTCAAAGAAGGAGTTTTATTATTGGTTCCAGATGTCCCTACCGGAACATCGTGGAACAACGACCGTGGAAGCCCTATCCGTCAGTACCGCTTTCTGCGGTCAGACGGATAGGGCTTGGCGAGGTCTTGCCTTTATCGCCAAACCCCATTGGTCTTACCACCAAAGCGGTGCTGACGAATGCTGAATCCATTATTTGACTTCCCCGAACGCCGTTGTTGGTGTTTTCACCAACAACTTTTCGAGGTTAGCCATTTCGTT
>CANGSR010000352.1 GCA_947456055.1 Chitinophagaceae bacterium | reverse complement strand
TTGTACTTTGAATACCAGTCGCAGACTGGGTTATTTAGTAGACACGAGTGATCCTACGGAACACTCGCGCCAGTGAGCGAACCAAAGCTGAATTACTACAAAAGCCCAATAGCTAACAATGCCCTACAAAACACACTGTTGCAAGAGAAATGAGATAGTGCACAGATGGGCTGTTGTTTAACTTTCTGCTGTTGTACTTTGAAACCCAGTCGCAGACTGGGTTATTTAGTAGACACGAGTGATCCTATCGGAACACTTGCGCCAGTGAGCGAACCAATGCTGAATTACTACAAAAGCCCAATAAAGAACAATGCCCTACAAAACATCACTGGCGCAAGAGAAATGAGATAGTGCAAGGATTAGGCTGTTGTTGTACTTTCGGCTGTTGTACATTGAATACGAGTCGCAGACTGGGTTATTTAGTAGACACGAGTGATCCTACGGAACACTCGCACCAGTGAGCGAACCAAAGCTGAATTACTACAAAAGCCCAATAGCTAACAATGCGCTACAAAACATCACTGGCGCGAGAGAAATGAGGTAGTGCAAGGATGGGCTGTTGTTTAACTTTCTGCTGTTGTACTTTGAATACCAGTCGCAGACTGGGTTATTTAGTAGACACGAGTGATCCTACGGAACACTCGCGCCAGTGAGCGAACCAAAGCTGAATTACTACAAAGGCTCAATAAAGAACAATGCCCTACAAAACATCACTGGCGCAAGAGAAATGAGATAGTGCAAGGATTAGGCTGTTGTTGTACTTTCGGCTATTGTACTTTGAATACCAGTCGCAGACTGGGTTATTTAGTAGACACGAGTGATCCTACGGAACACTCGCGCCAGTGAAAGAGTGGGGCTAAGGATCACTCGCACCAGGCCCCCCTACCTGCCACCATGCACCCCCATCAGCAATTCATAACTATGTATACGTGCCTGTGGATCGTAAATATGGCTGGTTACCATTAACTCATCCAGTTGGGTTTGTTGCTGGAAGGTGGTGAGTTCGGCACCTATTTTTTCACTATCCCCTATAAAGGCATAATGCATCATTTGCTTTACGGCGGCCTCTTCATAGTCGGTCCAAAGCCCATCCATGCTATCTACAGGTTTTTGCAGGCGGCGGCGCTTACCACTTATTATACCTGTGGCTAGCTGGAAGAAAGATGTAGCAAGCCTGTTAGCCTCGGCATTGGTATCGGCAGCAATCACATTTACACAGGCCATCACATATGGCTTATCAAGGTATTGCGATGGGCGGAAGTTTTTACGGTAGATATCTATTGCTGTTAAGAAATGGGTAGGGGCAAAATGGCTGGCAAATGCATAGGGCAAACCCATATAGGCAGCAAGACGTGCACTATCGGTACTGCTACCTAATATCCACATGGGAATATCTAAACCCTCACCTGGTATAGCCCGAACTTTAGCCATGCTATTCTCAACAGAAAAATATTTTTGAAGAGCAACAATATCATCAGGGAAATCCTGGGCGGTCTCCATCCGGTTCCTGCGCAGTGCCATAGCCGTTAGCTGGTCTGTGCCGGGAGCACGCCCCAAGCCCAGGTCTATACGACCAGGATAAAGCGATGCCAGGGTGCCAAACTGCTCAGCTATCACCAAGGGGGCATGGTTGGGCAACATAATACCACCACTACCCACACGAATGGTTTTGGTGCCACCTGCAATATAACCGATAAGCACAGCAGTTGCCGAGCTAGCTACGCTTTCCATATTATGGTGTTCAGCCAGCCAATAGCGATTATAACCCATTGCCTCTGCTGCCTGCGCCAGCTTCAGGCTATTTTTAAAAGTAATTTCTGCCGTATTGCCTTCTGTAATTGGTGCCAGGTCTAGTATTGAAACCGGTATATCCTGAAATCGTTTGCCTGTCATGGTTGTCATCTGTTACCTACAAAGTTCGTAGTTATAAAGTTAATTTGGTGAGAAGAATATAGTATTAGCTGGTGGATAAGAAAGCACAGGAGGTAAAAAATCAATTGAATAGCTTGGACATGACTTGCCTGGAACCAATTCATTTATTATCCCACCATCAACAATTACATCAATTTGGAATCAATCCTTTTCTTGTAATAATTCACTACCCTAGTCTCTATAAAACCTGCTTTCTTATATAAATTATAAGCTTTTTCATTTAAGCTATCTACTTCCAGCTCTATCTCAAAACCTTTACCATCCAAAAGGTGCAAAACAGCATTAATCAATTCGAATCCATATCCCTTACCCTGGAATTCTACACTAATCCCTAACCCATAAATAGTAACCTTTGCCCCTGAATAAAACAAAGTACATATCCCAATAGTTTCATTGTTAACCTTAGCTATGTATAGTCTTCTATCATTTGAATGGAGACAATTTATGAATATGTTACTTGATTCTTCAAAAGTTTCATGAAAAAGCGCCGAATTGATTCTTATGAAATCTTCTTTATCCCCCGCCCTAGCATCACGAAATTGGATGGAAGAACTATATTTATTGCTACCCCCTCCATATTTCATCAGGTATTCTACATGATCGCAGGCTAGTTCAGCCCTATGTATCGCACTCATACCCTGTTTTGAACCAGCATCAACTACTAATAAAACTTCATTAACATTGAATCTGATTAATTCTTCCTTTGCGGTGGCTATCAATTCATTGAACTTCCCAACATTCCGCTTCTCAGGCAAGATACAACCACTTATTTCTGCGACCTCACACAATGGATTGAAAATTGATACCACACCTATTAGTTCTTCCCCATCATAAGAAAGAAACCACGAATGCATCATGGGGAAATAAATCAAACTATGGTCATACTGAACAGGAACAAGGGAATGATCATAAAGTTCACATTGTTCTATAAGGTCTTTCACAGCTAGTTGCTGCTCAATTTCTAAGGTGATATAATTTCTGATCATATAAATAAACCGCAAACTTGGATTGATCAAATGTACGCATAAGGTTTATCAGGCTTGCTTTAAAATTGAATTTCCATACACTATCTCCAAACTTCACAGATGTAATTTTCTATCTAGTTATATCAATAATGTATTTTCACCGACTTACATCAAGGTTAGCCCATTGCAGATTACCTTCGAATAATTGGCTTATATGATATACGCTTTGATTGTTGAAAAACCAACAATGCGCTAAAGGCTATTAATTGAGTTTATAAAACTCCAAATACCTCAAGGCTGCCTTAACCTCCTCACATTTAAGCATGGGAAATTTAGTACAGCTTAGACCAAAGTTTTTCCGAAGCTCAATAGCCCTCTTATCTTTAGGAATAAATTTCGGCTTAGTAAGAAATTTGCAAATCCATTCCTGCGAACGAAAGGTAGTGATATTTCCAAGTGCCGGTCCAGTAGCATCTTTAATAGGATTGTGACATGATGCGCAATTAGAATAAAATATTGCCTTACCATCAGCATATGCAGTATCATTATAATTACCCATCAATGCATTTCCACATACAAATATCCGGTTTTCTATTTTGGCAGATTGAAAAAACGTGTAGAATAAGAATATACACACCCCAATAACTATGACCCAACAGAAGGTGAGGAATAGTGTGAGGTGTTTGGGAAGCATGGATAAAGATAGGATTATTTTAACTTATGTATGTTGGATTCTAATAAAATCATTATTTTCACCAAAACACAATCTATGAAACCAATAATTTGTTTGTTTGCACTTTTCGCCATTTCATTTACAGCATATGCCCAAGAAAGAAACAAAGAAAAATGCATAATATGTGACAGTCTATTAAAAGAGAATAAACATTTTGACGCCTACAAGTGTTACAAAGAAATTAAAGCGGGAATTGACAACAAAGACAGCCTATATAATTATGTAACGTTTTATTACATAATAGCCCTAACTGAGCTAGAGAATGAAGCTAGAATGAAGGAAGACTTTTTAACTTCATTAAAATATGGACTCGAAGCACTTAAATTAACCCAGGACAACAAACAGTATTTTTTTGATGAGAAATTTTCTGCCAGAGAGCAGTGGATGCTTAAGAATATTATAGTTTCTAATTTTGGCTTAGGTCGAATTGAAGAAGCTATAAAATATAAATATATTTTATATAAAGGTTATAAAGAAGGTAAATTACCAAATGGAATTGATGAATACTTCAATTTCGATTTCTTCAGAATAGACAAAAAAAACATTTGGGGATATGAATGGTATCCAGAACTGCCAGACAATAGATTCTCAGGTAGTTTCACTAAAATAGTCTACTATGTTTATAGCACCAATGAAGATGGGACTGACAATGAACAATTGTATCGTTATCATGTATTAATGTACCATCATGATAGCAAGGATTCTAAATTTGACTACTTACTCGAACGACAACAGGAAATAGATAATACAACAGTTAGCGGATCCTATTACCAATTCACCTATAAAAAAGATATCGACTATGCAAAATTAAAACAAGATGTCACAAAAATCATTAAAAACGAAATGTCACCTGATACTAAAAGAGTAATATATAATAAAAAATAAAAACCAGGAATGTACAGGTTTATCATTAATAGATTAGGTATTTCAAGTTGCATCATTTCAGAAGTTCGAACGTTCCTATTTTCAGAACAGATTTACTTATAGCGGCATTAAACATTTTTGCCTTTTTATATACTTCGAGGTTTTCATAATCGAACATTGCGAATTGTGAGTGTGGGAGTGAATAATGAAGAAAAAGAAACAGAGCGTTAGTAGAGTGGGAAATAAGGAAGGGAGGTATCACTCTCGATTACACGCCCCATCCCATTTTTGTGTGCCAAGCAGAAACTTCATCTAACCAGTTTATGGCAATTTTGAGAACATTGAGCGACATTCAACTCTACCACGCCCGATATAAGTACATTTTGAATTTCCCTCAATTGTTTCCCGATGTTCCACATAGTCATCTGGAATTTGTTTTATAGTACTGGAAGTGCTACATTGAACTTTAAAAAAAAATATGCAGGAAATAAAACCAATCAACATCATGGAGAAGTTTTCATTGTTTGACAGACAATGGACTCCACACATTATTGGCGAGCTCAATGGGCAATATGTGAAACTCTGCAAACTCAAAGACGACTTTGTTTGGCATAGCCACGAAAACGAAGATGAACTTTTTATGGTGTTCAAGGGCACTCTTTTAATGGATTTCAGAGACGGGCGGACAGTT
>CANGSR010000351.1 GCA_947456055.1 Chitinophagaceae bacterium | reverse complement strand
ATATAAGGTTACAGCTGCGGGTATAGTAGCCGGATTTGGGGCTACAGGCTTTTTGTCGCCACAGGCCACCAAAAACAAACTTCCTATTATTGCCGTACTGATCTTCAACAAAGATCTTTTCATTGGTTGCTCAATTAATTGTTATAAAGTGGTAATCGTCCCCATAGCTTTTTCCAGATCTATTTTGCTTGCCAGTAATTGGTATAGGGAATTCAGGTAATTGATTTCTGCTGTTTGTAATTGCGACTCTGCTATTATCACATCCAGGTAGGGTTTTATACCCATGCTGTATTGCAGCTTCACAATATTATACACCTCACGTGCCATATCTTTATTCTCAGCCTGGGTTTGCAGGTAATAGAGATTGCTCTTATAGGTGGCTATGGCTTGTTTGTATTGTGCGTAAATGGCCAGTTTCAAATTTACCTCATCCCAATTAGTTCTTTGTTCCTGCAGGTGTGCTTTGTGCAAGTTTTCCACCCGCCTGAAACCGGTAAACAAGGGTATATTCAACTGCAACCCAAACAAAGAATAGGGGTATGCTTTAGAATACAAATCCCCAAACTTGTTGTTCTGAAACGCCTGGTTATAGCTATAAAAGGCCGATAGGGATGGTAACCATGCCAGCTTATAATAATTTGTAGACTCTTTTTGTATTTGCTTTAGGTTCTTTAGTTGTTGGTATTCAATCCTTTTCTCAATCTGCAGGGTGGTAAGGGTATCGGTATAGATTTCCCTAAGCATAAGGGAGGTATCAAAAGCCACATCGAAATTATTTTCACCCGTATAGCCCATCACCTGCTTTAGCTGGGCATAACGGGCAAAAACCGTTTCGCTGGCTGTCTTCAATTGGCTTAGCGAATTATTGAGCGAAATAGTTGCCTGTTTATAGTCTACCTTATCGGCAATACCGCTTTTATATCGGTTCAGGGCATCCATCTGGTTTTTCTTCAGCCGGGCAGTATCTTCCCTATAAACCCCTGTATGGGCAATGCTCAGTAATAAGTTGTAAAAAGCCTTAGATACATCAGCCACCAGATTTATTTTCACTGCATCAGTACCTAGTTTTGCTTGTTGGGTATTCAGTTTTGCCGCCTTTGTAGCCAGCATTACTTCAGGGTTAAAGATGGTTTGGTTGGCAGTAACTGCAGGTATAGAAGTGATTTTCACCCCACTTTGTATAGGTGTCAAAACCCCGTTTACCCTGGTAAAAGAAGTAGGCAGCTGAAAATAATTGGTATAATTGGCACTACCTGTTACCTGAGGCAGCCATCCCGACCATGCTATTTTATTATTCGATTTGGCAATAGCCTCATCCAGATAAGCCTGGTTAATAGCAGGTTGGCTCTTGAGGGCAAAACTGATACAATCATTTAGTGAAAGAGGCTTATTACTAATATCGTTAGATAGAGAATGGGCAGAATTATTGGTAGTAATAGTGCCTGTTACTTGAGCCTGGGCAATGATGGTGAAAAAGCAGAGAAATAATACCGTAAAAAGTACTTTATGGAACATATTGCCGGTGTGGTATATTAGGCGAAACAAAAAAATAGCTACCCAAAGGTAAACAGAATTGTTCTTAAAGGGGGGTAAAAGCAACATTGTTTTTCTTGATTTGATAATAGCATTTTAAACCCCAAATCCGATATTTTTACCATTGAAAAAATACTTTCAACACCACATTTCTAAAGGGTAGTAGACCTTATATTTATAGATGTGAAAATGATTTAGATGAGATTTGGAGTATTTGTTAAATATGCAAAACTGGTTGTGGGGAGTATGCTGGTCGGGATTTTTAATCACGATCTATATTGTAGGGGATTTATAATCCTCGATATAGAATACAAAGGTGTGAATATGCTGTTCGATTAATCGTACTTACTTTATATGCTAGCTCTAATAAATGAGGATGGGGAGAAAACAGTGCATAAGGTGATGAAGGAGTAGTAAATATTATTATTTTACTGTGTAAAATATTGATTTATAATTATTAAGACTTGCGGGAACTCCCCTCCTGTATTTAGGAGGGGACGTTAGGAGCCTCTGCCAGGAGGCTCCTAACTGGGGTGGTTGAGGCGAGGTTTGTAGGAAACAAACCAACGAAATAAACAAACACTCCCCCCAAAAACGACCAATGCCACACCTAATAAAAAGTGTGGCATCGTTACAAAATATGATTCTAAAGAGTAGAAAAATCAATTAATAAATAGTGCAAGTCCAGATTTCGCCCCTTTTAAGGGTGTCGTAGGTATTGCACTTATTGGTAGCATCCTGCTGGGTCATATTGCCAAGTTGCTCGTTGTAGGTTACCGCATTATTATAGGTGCAGGAGCAATGGTACAACTTAGTACATGATACCATAGATACAAGGCTGATGAGCAACAGAGCACTAATAATGTTTGAAGTCTTTTTCATACTTTTTGGCAGATTCTATTCTAATTGCGAATATAGATTAATTCTCTCTGAAATTGAAAATATTTATTTTTCCGGTATGCAATGCTCGCCATAAAAATTACTTACGGTTAGTTTTAAAGGGTGTCAGCTTAAAAGAATGCATTGACATTATTTCATTTAACCTACCCCCGTTTATTATAAACAAGTATCAAAAATTGACATCCTCCTCGCCCTCCAGTGTAATTGAATTAAGGAATTTGGAAGTCTATTTATAAATTGCTCTTTATTGGCTTTATAAGCCCAAAGGGCTTAAATGTGAATAGCCGCCGGTGCAACCGGCGGATAGATAACAAAATCTCCACCGAACCCCGAAGCGGGTTCAATGTGAAACTAAAGCGTATATATTCCTTGTGATTTCTTACGTCATTGACATCCCCCTTGCCCCCTTCGCTCACGCACAATGCCATCGCACAAAGGGGGAATTGCTGTATCAAGATTATTTAGCAGTCTTACTCTTTTGGGCTTTTTATGGGGCAATTAACCATTAATAATTAATCATTCACCATTAACAACTAACCATTCACAATTCCCCGCTAACCATATGGTTAAGGAATAATAACAACAGAAAATAAACAATCATACACACCGATGATATTTTATTCATCTGCATGGTATGCCTGAAATCGGCAGCAGCACTGTTTTTTATTGCCAGTCTGAACCAGTTGAAGAAATAAGATACCACAGGTATGGTACAAACAATAAACAATGCAAAGTGGATGATGCCATAATACCTGTTGAAAAAATGGAATGCCACCCCTGTTCCCAAAGTGAAAAATAGGGCAGTAAATAGGAAAGTGCCTTTTATACCTAGCAGGTAGCTAATGGTTTTATCACCACGCTCGCTGTCTTCCTTATGTTGGTAAATTTGGGTGAGGGGGTAGCTACCACCTATTATGAGAGATGCAAATACCATGCATTCCAAATTTTTTTGGCTAAACCACTCCGCACCAAATACCCCAGATGCCGCCATATTGGCCAACATAAATGTAAACCCACCCTGGAAAACCATCACAATCATCCATCCACCAATAGCATACTTTTTGAATCGGATACCATGCCAGCTATACGCTTTTGATGCCAGCATATAAAGCAGCATAAGGCCTGTCAAGGGTAGGGAAATAAATAAACACAATATCAACCCAATAGTATCAGCAATAATACTTGCATAAAACAGCTTTTTGGTAACTGGTGGTGGCTTTTCCAGCCCCCCAATACTGCCGGTATCCCTGTCCATATAGCTATTATATACATTGCTTCCTGGGTATATAAACAGGTGGAGTGCAAAGAATATGAGGATTGTATTGTGCAAATTCACACCAGGGGCCTGACTAATGCCAAACAAAAATATCGGCATCAAAAACAATGAAAACGGTATCCGCAAATGCAGGATAGTATCCCTGTCAAAAAGGTTGGCAATGGTTATTTTGTTTTCGGTGGATGCCAATTGGTTCTTCATCAATGAGAGTTGTTGGCCGTTTGGCTATTAGGCACTTTGGGCTACGGAATAGATATCAATCTGGGCTTACAGATGTTTTTAGGATACGACACCCTCTCCTTTGCAGAGGGCCGGGGTGAGGCCTCAAGGGTATTCATCTAAATATTTAGGACATTCATCAACTTATTTCACCCCTCCCAAAAAAAACTCCTACTTCTTCACCGCCTTAATACACTCCAGATATTTCTGGAAGGAATTGGTACTATCCACCGATACCACCTGCTCATAACCGGCTAGGCTTATCTTTACTATCTGCTTGGTAGCAAAATCCTTATAATTACTTTCAGTAACCGGATAGTATACATACCTCACAGATTGGCTCTTATCTTCAGATACGTCATGATTTATCTTCATGGTATCATCCACAATTTTCGACTTATCGGCAAATTCTATCACCACCTTGCTCTCATCTTTCTCCACATGCTCGCCCTTGCTATTGGTCATATAGGCATTGTCAATGTCTCCGAGTAATTCAATTACCACATAGAAATTATCAAAACTATATTCAGGATTGGTACTGTAGTTGCGGGTTATGCGTAATGGGTGCGGCTCATGCACATCATATGGCGACTGGAAATCGAAGGTGGTTTTATCTTCTGAAATATCCTTTTTTATCAGGCTACATGGGTCTACAAATTTTGGTGCAGGAGCAGCAGCCACTGCTTCGGGTTTTGCTTTTTTTGTTGCTTGTCCATGAACTGTTAATGCAAGTGCCGAAAATAATAGTGTGCAGATGAGCCTCATAAAGCCTTGTTTTTTGAAAAATAATATAATCATTATGGCAATTCATCATATTGTAGGTGTAGTTTTTGGGATACGACACCCTCTCCTTCGGAGAGGGCCGGGGTGAGGCCTCAAGGATTAAATAACCACAACCAACAAAAAATTACCCATACAATAAGACAAAGAACCCGAAAACTTAACAACTACAAATTTAATTAAAAAATTGAGTAATTAATCATCTCGCAAAACAACTCTTCTTTACCATTCACTGCCGCTCACGTTTTGCTTATCTACAGTTACACCCGGAATTGCCAGGCCGAACCTAAACCCAGCATTCCGCCCCATATTACTGTCCCACGATTGCACATAATCTATCCTTAGTCCACGAACGATTTTATACCCAATATTATCAATACCCACAAATGCCTCGGTGTAGTAAAACGAATTGGATGCATAAAAAGTATTGCAACCCACCAACAGGTACCACTGTGCCTGTTTCAGCAGGGGTATCTTATTGGTAAGTAATCCCTTGAGGTGGT
>CANGSR010000350.1 GCA_947456055.1 Chitinophagaceae bacterium | reverse complement strand
TGGTCAGGCTCAATTGCTTCAGACCATCAAGCTTCGATAAATCTGTTAAAAAAGACATGATATCCTTCCTCACAAAAGGCTCTCCACCGGTAATCCTAATCTTTTCAATGCCATGTTTTACCAAAACGGAGCAAATCAACAACATTTCTTCATAACTCATGAGCTCCTTTCTTGAAAGCCAGTCTATACCCTCTTCGGGCATACAATAGAAGCAACGCAGGTTGCACCTGTCAGTTACAGCCAGCCTCAAATAGTTAATCACCCTGCCGTGGTTATCCCTCAACACTAATTTGCTCATTCGTTAGGCCAAAGTTCGATTTTTTATTTGAATGAAGGGGAGAAAATGATAAAAGCTATTATTTAGAATTCTTAGCCCTATAATGGAGAGAAATCATAATTAAAAACCAACTCACCTATAGTCCGCATTAATTGGTCGAAATAATACTTTTTCATCCTACAAAAGGGCTTCAGATTAGGATTCAGAATATGCTCATTTAACCCTAATATTATTAAATGCATCCGTACATGACAGTTTGATTTTTCCAGAGGCTTATCAAACATTTCATCGGTCAATTTAAAAGAGAAATCATCCTTATATGTTGAGGATGTAATCATTACAGCCTGAAATGAATTCTCTTGCATGTTGGCATCATTTATAGAGAGTATTATATATGGATGGGGTTCTCCATTTTCATCACCAAATGGAAAGGGCAACAAATAAACATCCCTTTGATTAATGACGGGCATAAATGGCATTAATAGCGTGAGCACTCATTTTTGCAGCACTTCTTGCCAAATCACTAGTCTCTATACTATTTTTTTTGTTGCACTTTTTCAGCAATCGCATGATGCTATATAAATTGTCCAGGATTTGAAGGTTGATTTTATTTATTTCTTTCAAATTAGCCTTTTGAAAAACAAATAACAATTTACCACTGCCACTATTGTAAACTTCATTCAACTTAATCATCAAAGGAATAAACTCATCAACAATCTCTAACTCTTTGGATAAATCTGTGCCTGATAATTCACTTTGATGTCCCTTAATTTCTATTAAAAATTTATTGGTGAAGTCTAACTGCTCTTTAAGAAATTGAATTCTTTGGGTATAAATAGTCCCCAGCTTTGAAAAAATGTAGGAAAATGGCCTTGGTCTTAGCTTATTGATTTGTTTTAAAAAATCCTCAATCTGGTCATAACGATTTTTCAATCCAGCAACGTTATAACTATTCGACAAAGTGACCATAGCGTTGATTTAATGATAATTGAATTAGTAGGTTTGGCAACTCTTAATTGGATACGAAAACAAAGTTAAAATATTTTTTAAAATCCACTTGATTTAATAGCACATTAACCTCAGTAGGCTCCACAAATCCATGCCTCAAGTTCCAACCACAGGCAACCAAATTTTGCTCCAGAGTACCGTTTTCTTCACAATAATCTAAAAATATATCTAAAGCCTCCTGAAATGCAGATTTAGCACCTTCTTGGGTTTTATCATAAGATGATAAATCAAGAGAGGGACAATATGCAACAATGTAATCCCCCTGCTCATAAAGCAATACGGTTATAGTTGATGGTACGACTTTTGTATAAAAACTCATTCCGTTATTGTCGATTTACAATAATAAAGATACATACTTTCAACAAAAAAAGTCAGGCTTACCAAAATATCCCTATTTCAGTACGCCTGACTCAAATTTATACTATTCCTGATTTCTTTTCTTCACCATAGTTAATATAGTGGCAATAGCTACTGTTTCGCCGGTTTGGTCGTATACATCTACCAGCCATTTTACAATACCCTTGGCTATATCTTCGGGTGTACGTTTTTCCTGCCCTACCTTTTCTTTAACTGTCAGCTTAACACCAATAGTCATTCCGGGATAAACCGGCTTGGTAAACCTACACTCATCAATACCATAGTTCAGCAATACCGGGCCCTTCTTAGCATCTACAAACAATCCTGCCGCCTTAGAAAGTATGAAATAGCCGTGTGCTACCCTACCTTCGAATATAGTTCCCTCCAGAGAGGTAACATCCATATGAGCATAAAAATTATCACCGCTTACGTTGGCAAAATTAGTGATATCAGTTTCAGTTACAGTATGCTTTGCTGTAATCAGGGTTTCACCGATAAACAAATCTTCAAAATGCTTTTTGAATGGATGTACATCCGTTTCGGTTTGTTTGCCAAACTGCTGGTACACATTGGTGATATGCGAAATTGTGGTTGGCGAACCCTGGATAGCTGTGCGCTGCAGGTAATGCATCACACCACGTTTGCCTCCCATCTCTTCACCACCACCTGCACGTCCAGGACCACCATGAACCAACAAAGGCATTGGCGAACCATGGCCAGTACTTTCCTTAGCACAGTCTGCATTCAGAATAAGTATACGGCCATGCATTGTGGCAGTACCCAATACTATTTCCTTAGCAATATCATCATTAGCAGTCACAACCGAACTCACTAATGAACCCTTACCCATTCTTGACAACTCAATAGCTTCTTCAATTGAATTATAAGGAATTATGGTTGATACCGGACCAAAAGCTTCAATATTGTGGCAATCAAGATTTACAAATGGGTCATTGTTCAGGAATATCAATGGGGGAAGGAAAGCACCCTTTTCTTTATCGGCACCTATCACCTCAAAATGGTCAATATTGCCAATTACAATATCCTGCGATTTGGCTAATTGTTGCACTTTTTCACGCACCTCATTTCTCTGGGAGATACCTGCCAAAGGCCCCATGCGCACTTCTTTAATAGACGGGTCACCAATTGTAGTTCCCATTAAGCGCTTGCCCAAAGCTATTTGCACGTCCTCCACCCTATCTGCCGGCACTATTATCCTGCGTATGGCAGTACATTTTTGGCCTGCCTTAGTGGTCACTTCCCTTACTACTTCCTTAATAAACAAATCAAATTCAGGCATGCCAGGGAATACATCCGAACCCAGGATACAGCAATTCAAAGAATCAGCCTCCATGTTAAAGGAAACAGCCTCAGATAATATCCTTGGGTGCGATTTCAACATCCTGCCTGTAGTTGCAGACCCTGTAAAGGTTACTACATCTGATGTCTCAACTGTATCCAATATCCCCCTTGCCGAACCACAAATCAATTGCAGTGAACCTTCTGGGAAAATACCAGACTTAATGATTTCCTCAAATACCGCCTCGGTAAGGTAAGAGGTAAGTGTAGCCGGCTTTACAATTGCCGGAACCCCTGCAAAAAGGTTTACTGCAATTTTCTCCAGCATACCCCAAACCGGGAAGTTGAATGCATTGATATGTATAGCAACCCCCTCCCTTGGCAACATAATATGCTGGCCAATGAAGGTATTGTTTTTAGAAAGCTTGGCATTTTCGCCATCCACATAAAAACGCTCATCAGGAAATTGCCTGCGGAGGCTGGCATAAGTAAACAAGTTGCCGATACCCCCTTCTATATCCACCCACGAATCTGATCGGGTGGCACCTGTATTGGCACTTATCTGGTAAAAATACTCTTTACGCTCCTGTAGGTAAATAGCCAATGCCTTGAGCATCCTACCCCGCTCCTGAAAGGTGAGCTTTCTCAATGCCTTACCACCTACCGTACGTGCATAATGCATCATGGCACCAAAATCAAGCCCATCACTACTTGCTGAATATATTGCAGCACCTGTTATGGCATTATGGAGTATCTCCCCCTCTTGTTTGCCATTTACCCATTTACCTTCGGCGTAGTTTTTTAATTGTGTCAGCATTCGTTTAAGTTAAAAGTCAAAAGTTAAAAGTTAAAACTGCGTTTCTTGTTTTGTATTGTTGGCAACTAATTACATTGGTCGCCTTAATTATTTAGTGCAAGTTAGAATTTTTAATGCGGATTGAAAAAAAGAGGCATCACTTTGAATCTACATTGAAACCTCAAGAAAGAATTTTGATACAAAAGCAGATGGTAACCATCCAACCTCAACTAAATTCATTTTTTAAACATACAAAATAATTGATTTGAACATAGATTATTCTCCTATCTTTGGTTCAAATCACAACATTGAAAAAGACCACTCTGTTATTCTTATTTGTTTGTATCGCACTTTCATCATTCGGACAAAAAATCCATTTTGGTGATAGTACCAATGTGTGGTCGGTAATAGATAGCACACCTGGCTGCTGCATACCCTACCCTACGGTTTATACTACTGCAAATTATATTGGCTCGGTTGATTATAATGGCCACACCTACCTCGAACTCAATGATCCCCAAGGATTTATACTTGTGCGTGAAGAAAACAATAGGGTTTATACAATTAATAGTTCAGACTCTTTAGAGCGTGTGATGTATGACTTTAATCTGGTGGTCAACGATACTCTGAAAATAAAAACAGCCAATGATACATTCGTTTCCTGGGTTGCCACATTAGATTCTACCCAATTGACTGGAATTTATTATAAGGTTTGGCATTTTAATGGGGCATATACTAGCACCTATTTCCCCGACTCTATAAGGACTTACCAATATAACGTAATTGAAGGCATCGGTTGCACCAATGGTCCTGGATACCCTGCAAGGGCTTACAACCTGAAAACTTTTTCAGAGCAATTAATGTGCTTCAATAACCACCTCAACATTTCCTCTGCATTGTCAGTCCCTGTTACCTCCTATGGTTTTGATTACACAGGCTCCTATGATAATGGCACTAGCTGCACGGTTTTTAAAAGCTTTCACCCTGATGTTAATGTAGGGGTATCCACTGTTTCAAAAACTAATGAGGTTAAAGTTTACCCACAGCCATTAACCGAAACATCCATTATTTCACTACCAAATGATGTTTCAACAGGTGCAATAATGGTTACCAACCAGGTAGGACAAACAATTATCAATCAACAATTCGATAACCATTCTCAACTTAATATTGGCAACCTTATCCAAACACCAGGCATCTATTTTTATTTGGTACTTGATTTGACTACTGGAAATATGTGGTCAGGAAAACTAGAAAAACTATAATCTGGTTAATCCCGATAAAACTTAATAACATTATAACAATGACATAAAAAAGCCTTCCGGTTTCATCTGGAAGGCTTTTATTATCAATATTTTATCGTAAAGACTATAACAAGATTATCAGAAGGATTACAATGAGTATAATAGCACCGGCTGAAATATAAACCCCGCCACCTATATCACTCAATTGTTGCTTAATAGAGCGCACTTCTTTGCGCATAGTTCTTTTTTCAGTCCT
>CANGSR010000349.1 GCA_947456055.1 Chitinophagaceae bacterium | reverse complement strand
TTCCGGCTAACCTCGCTCCAACCACCCCAGTTTTGGCGCAGCCAAAACATCCCCTCCCCACCACGGCGGGCAGGCGAAAAACAGGAGGGGAGTCCCCGCAGGTTCTATCTACCTTATTTTCAATTAATTATGGTAAGTGAATTTTCATTATTGCTGGTGCTTTAACAACAATCCGTGTGATTAGCAAATGTGTAAGGTCATTAATTATTAATTCCCATTTCTTGCTAAGCACGAGGGTTGTCGGAGAAAACTCCGACAACGGCGCGGGGATTGAGTGCGGTTGGGGCAAGCATTTCCGGCTAACCTCGCAGCAACCACCCCAGTTTAAATGAACTGTTCCAGTCCATTTAAACGTCCCCTCCTAAAAACAGGAGGGGAGTTCCCGCAATACCTATTTCATTCATAATCTATAGATTGTGCATAACACTATTTAACATATGTATCTTTACCAACCATACATTTTGCTAGTCTACTGCTTGTTTATTTAGATTATTCATCCTAATTTTATTGAGCAAAATGTATATTCTATGAGGCAGAAGCAGGTAATGAATGTAAATTATCTAAGTGATAAGCGCAGGGAATTGCGAAATAATATGACCAGTGCTGAAGCTGCCCTATGGAAGGAATTGAAAGGTGGTAAACTTGGCAATAAGAAATTCAGGAGGCAGCACAGTATAGGTAATTATATAGTGGATTTTTGTTGCCCTGCAGAGAAACTAATTATTGAACTTGATGGCCAGGTTCATTTGGATGCCCAAAATTCTATAAAAGATATTGAACGTGATGCTGAGCTTAAAAGCCTTGGATTTACTGTTTTAAGATTTGAGAATAGGGTCGTTTTTTTAGATATAGTTGGGGTGTTGGGGGTGATTGCCAGTCACTTTAAGTCCAATTAACTCCGTTGTAAAATCTAACACAATGCATCAATTTGATATTGCATAAAAAATCAAAACTCTATAGCGACCTTTCTTCAATTTTTAATGAATAAAAAATAAAATATTACGTAAACAACTGAATATAATGTAGATAGGACGTGCGGGACTCCCCTCCTGTTTTTAGGAGGGGACGTTTTGGCGCAGCCAAAACTGGGGTGGTTGAAGCGAGGTTAGGAGGCCGCGCATGCTAAACGCACCCCAACCACCCCAGTTGACAGCCTCTTGGCAGAGGCCGTCAACATACCCCTCCTAAAAACAGGAGGGGAGTCCCGCATAGCTTATTTCATTCATAATCTTGCGATTATGAATTATAATGCATTTCATGTATTTATTTTTTCACCCCCACAAACCTCACCACATCAGCCATACCTTTATGAAAAGCACCTTCGTTTAATTCTATTTTTACTGATTCCAGTATTTTAAAGTCAAAATCAGGGAAGGCATTGGTAAGGATTTCTTCGGTATAGAGGAAGCTGGGGTCTTTGGGGCCGCCGGAGGTATTGTTGAGCTGGAGGGGGTTAAAGGCTTCGAGGATGATTGTGCCGCCTGTTTTAAGCCATTTGTTGGCTTTGGCAAGCATACTGTTTCTTAGTTCGGTAGGGAAATGGGCATAAATGAAGGCTATGGCATCGGCACTGTCATCTGGATATTCGATATTGTTGGCATCTTCTATCTGGTAATCAATAGATACATTTTTCATCTGGGTTAGTTTCATAGCCTTTGCCTTACCTGCCTCGCTTGAATCGAAGGCCAATACTTCCCAACCCAGAGTGGCAGCATAGACTGCATTACGGCCTTCTCCCTCACAGGGGAAAATGATTACTCCAGGCTTGATTTTGGGCAATTGCTCTTCTAAGAACTTATTGGGTTCTTCTCCGTAGATGTATTCGGTGCGGCTATATCTTTCGTTCCACATAGTTCGTCTAGTTTATGTTCAAAATTCGTGAAAAACGGGGGAATGGTGGATAATTAAAATAAATTCCACCATTTGGCTGGTTCGCTTCCATTGACAAGTATCATTTTTATAGAAAATTAGATTGCCAATCGGAGGCCCCACCCCGGCCCTCTCCCAAGGAGAGGGTGCCGTATCCCGACATTTCTGACAGTATTTTTTGGATTTCAGTCCGTGATTGTCCATTCCATTTTCAATGAAATCTTGGTAACAAATTTGTTTCAACAAAGGAGAGGGTGTCGTATCCTAATGCTTCTGACAGTATTTTTTGAGCTTGCGCACGGATATTTTTCTTTAATTTTTATTTAACAAGGTACTATGTTATGCCGAATACTATATTTTACCTACCTTTGTTTTGAAATTGTAAGGAATGGCATTAGATAATACAGAATCGCAAATGCGCAAGGGCTTACTGGAGCTATGCATACTGGGTATTATACAGCGGCAGAAAGAGGTATACCCCAGTGATATTTTAGAACAACTGAAGGGCGCAAAACTGGTGGTGCTGGAGGGTACGCTTTATCCCCTGCTCACGCGGCTCAAAAATGCAGGGATGCTCAGTTACCGCTGGGAGGAAAGCGCATCGGGCCCGCCAAGGAAATATTTTACCCTCACCGAAGAAGGGGTGGCGTTTTACGAACAACTACGCACCACCTGGGACGAACTAAGTAAAGCAGTAAACGATTTAACTACCACAATATAAAAACCAGTATATGCAGCGCATCATACAAATAAACATCGCCGGACGCGTGCTCCCTATTGAGGAAGACGCATACACATTGCTTAAAGACTATATCAACTCGCTTGAACGCCAGTTTAGGGGCGATGATAGCCGTGAGATAATTGAAGACATTGAAAACAGGATTGCAGAGTTATTTTCTATCCGCCTGCAGGGTGGCTCACCGGCTATAGACCGTTTTGATGTTCAGAAAGTGATTGATACACTGGGTGCAGCTAGTGACCTCAAGGATGATACGTCCTCAAGCAGTAGCAATTCTCAAAAGCAGGGCAACGGGTATTATTCGGGCGGGCGGAATAATTATGGCCAGCCTAATTCTTATAACCGTGACAGGCTACTGCGCGACCCATATGATAAGGTAATAGGCGGTGTGTGCAGTGGTATCAGCCATTATTTCGATATTGACCCTGTGATAGTGAGGTTGGTTATGGTGGTATTATTCCTCACTGCCGGTATAGGATTTTTGGCCTACCTTATAGCCTGGGCGGTTATCCCTGCTGCTCGTAGCAGGGAGGAGTTGTTCAATATGAACAATGGCAATCCGGTTACGTTTCATGATCTATCGAGGAATGTAAATGATGAGTTGCAGGACCTGAAACGCCGTGGGGAACAAATGAGCAGGGAGTTAAAGGATTTTTTTGGGAAGAAAAGGTAAAATTGGCTTAAGAACGATGATTAAATAAAGTCCACCATTTGGCTTGTTCTTATCCTTTTCTGCTACGTTGCAAAAGTCTTTAAATAATTCATTATTCGCAGATTTTGCGCCTTGCAAAAAAAGAAAAATATCTTCGCCCTCTGGTAAACTTTATTTAATCAACGTTCCTTAATAATTTAGCCTAAAATAATCTAATTTTGCCATAGGTCAACCGGGTAGCAAATGTCGAAATACGTAAATCCATTTACAGATTTTGGGTTTAAGAAAATCTTTGGGGAGGAAGCAAGCAAGCCAATATTGCTTGACTTCCTCAACTCGTTATTGCCTGAGGCTTCGCACATCAAAGACCTAACATTTAAGAATACCGAGCAGCTTGGTGAAATACAAGATAGCCGCAAAGTGATTTTCGACTTATATTGCGAAAATGACAAGGGCGAAAAGTTTATAGTAGAACTCCAGAAGGCAAGGCAGAATTTTTTCAAAGAAAGAACCATATACTATTCTACATTCCCAATTCGTGAGCAGGTTGAGAAAAACGAATTGAAATTCAACCTAAAGGCAGTTTATTGTATTGGTATTCTTGATTTCGCTTTTAAGGACTATGGGGATAATGAGGATAAGAATCTGGTAATGCACGAGATAAAGCTAAAAAACCAGAAGGGTAGCATATTCTATGACAAGCTCACCTATATCTACCTTGAGATGCCCAATTTCAAAAAGGAAGAAAATGAGTTAGTGACTCGGCTTGAAAAATGGCTGTACTTTATTAAGAACCTCAATAGCCTAGATCATATTCCTGCTATTTTTAACAATGAAGTAGTGTTCTCCCAGGCATTTGAAAAAGCTGAAATTTCGGCTCTGTCCAATGTGGAATATAACAATTATATCAATAGTATGAAGGGTTATAGCGACCTGAAAGCAACAATTGAAACTGCTGTTGGTGAGGCTGTAACTATTGCATTAACTAAGGCAGATGCTGAAAAGATGGAAGCAATTTTCACAATTGCTAAAAATTTAAAAACCATGGGGTTATCTATCGCCGATATCGCCCAATCCACAGGTCTTAGCCAAGAGCAAATCCAGTCATTATAAAGATTATACCCGCCTTTAATCCGTCAATTAATTTGACTCTTTTACCCTACTTTTGCCATCATCCACATCTATAAAGGCAAATGCAAAAATCATACAAACACCTGTTTTTCGACCTCGACCATACCTTATGGGATTTTGATAAAAATTCGGAGGCTACATTGAGGCGCTTGTATGTGGAGTTTGACCTGGCAGGCAGGGGAATACCCAATTTCGATGCCATGTACAAATGCTATATGGTGCATAATGATAAGCTGTGGGAGCGCTATAGAAACGGATATATTAAGCGGGATGAACTGCGCTGGAAGCGTATGTGGTTGATGCTACTCGACTTTAAGGTGGCTGATACTACACTTGCCCACGAAATTGGCACTGCTTATCTCGAATTATTACCTACCCAGTCGCTGCTGGTACCTCATGCAAAGGAGGTATTAGAACATTGTAAGGGCCGCTATGAAATGCACCTGATTACCAATGGGTTTGAAACCACACAAAGGTTGAAACTCCAATATTCGGGTATTGCACGATATTTCACCCACCTCATTACTTCTGAGCGGTGCAATAGCATGAAGCCTCATAAGGATATTTTTGAGTATGCCGTAAAGATTGCCAATGCCAATCTGGATGAAAGCATAATGATAGGTGATGCCATTGATATAGATATTATGGGGGCCATTAATTACGGCATGGATTCAATCTATTACAATCCCGGCAAGGTGGTTCACGCAAGGAAGCCTACTTATGAGATTATGCATCTGGAGGAGTTGATGCGGATATTGTAATTTATTTAAAAAGGAAATGGGTGTTAGTTTTTAAGAAATCCTAACACATCCTACACTTGCAGGAGGCCTCACCCCCGGCCCCTCTCCAAAAAAGAGGGG
>CANGSR010000348.1 GCA_947456055.1 Chitinophagaceae bacterium | reverse complement strand
GGAGCGTGGAGCGTGGAGCGTGGAGCGTGGAGCGTGGAGCGTGGAGCGTGGAGCGTGGAGCGTGGAGCGTGGAGCGTGGAGCGTGGAGCGTGGAGCGTGGAGCGGATAGTGTAATTTTTAAATAATAATTTAAATTTCCACCCAACTTATTTACCATTAATTAATGTCTTGATAAGGAGCGGATGATGATATTATTCGCTCCTTTCTTTTTATAAAAATATAAAACCATGATGAAGAAATTATTATTCACTTGTATGCTATTAATGGCAGGATGGAGCTATGGACAGGCCCAAAGCTGGCAATGGGGTAAAAGTGGGGGTAGTGCTGATGCAGGTAGTGGAGGACCCGATGAAACTGTAATAGATATGGCAACTGATAGCCATGGAAATATATATGTGTTGAGTAGAGTAATGCAGACATCACTTAGAGTAGATGGGCATACTAAAACTGGATATGGAGCGGAAGATGTATTAATTAGCAGTTTTAAATGTGATGGCAGTTATAGGTGGTCAAAAAATATCGGTAGCAACAATCAGGATTTGGGGAGAGCAATAAAAACTGATACACTTGGCGGAGTTTATGTATCAGGTCTATTATATTGTGATTTTGTTACAGACTATCTAGATGTGGATAGCAGTTGGAGCGGGAGATCTTTTAAATCTATATTTCTATTGAAATACGATACAGCAGGCAATTATAAATGGTTAAGAATGCCTGAGCCAGATAGCTTAACAATTTTTGGTACAGGCTCAAATACCTATGATATGGATGTAGATGGTGGTGGAAATTCTGCCATATTATGTAGGTTAAACCCTGGAGCTTATGGTAATGGAGGTTATGTTGTTCCATCTTACGGACATTATATTCTGAAATATGATAAGGATGGAAATTTTGTTGGCGGGCATCCCATGCAAATTACAGGTGATGTTGGTGGGGCAATAAAATGGGATCACCAACTAGGTAGGTACTATATAACTGGTGCAATAGGGGGATTATCTTATTTTAATACTACAGTTGTAAGTTCTTCACAATATATAGGTTGTTTTGATTATTCAGGTAATTTGATGTGGGTAAAACAGGGGACTGATAATTATGGCTATTATTCCGCTTTTGGTAGACCTGCAATTGATGCTCATCATAATATTTATTTAGGTGGTAGGGCCTCCAGTAGTGATACCTTTAATAGTTATGCAATGATAAATGCTGGAAGTACTGCGGTGCCCGTTGTTTATAAATTAGATACTAATGGGAATAATATATGGGCAAAGAATGCTACAGTGAATGCTACAGTGAATGCTACAACATTTTCTTCTGCTATTGCTACAAATGGTAATGTTGTAACCTTGGCGGGTGAATATGGAGGTTTATTAAAATGGAGTGGATATCCCGACTCATTAAATTTGCCATTCGGTACACTCTATGCAATATTTGTTACCCAATTTGATGCAAATACTGGTAATATACTATATTTAGATAGTCTTATACACGATGCGGGGACAAGTGATTATGCTACTGTAGTTACTAATGATAAATTTGGTAATTTCTATGTAGGTGGTGATTTCGAAAGTACTATTACGGTTAATGGTACGGTATTAACTAACCTAGGTGGCGGCTCCGACTTTTTTGTAGCGAAGTATGGCCGTACCAATTGTAGCGTGCCAATAAGTCTGGAGGTAGAGCCTGTGCAGGTAAATGACCTCAATGATATAAGGGTATTCCCTAACCCAAGTACCGAGGAACTATATATAACCGAGGTAGGTAAGAATGTAGCCTATGCCCTCTATAATGTAACAGGCAAATGCATGATGCAGGGCCACCTGTATGAGGGCCGCAATACGTTAGATATCTTGCACCTGGTGCCAGGTATTTATATACTGGAAATGAAAAGCAGCGATGGAGAAAGAAAAGTGGTGAGAGTAGCTAAGGACTAGCGTCCTAGTGTGAGTGCCCAGAGCGATGAGCGGAGGTAAGGGGAGTGTGAGTGTGAGTGTGGAGTTCGTGGAGCGGATACAATTAAATTATAGGAATTTTTTGGGTTTAGAGTGTGGAATATTAACTGCTATGTCCTAAAAAGCCATTGCCATAATTCTTATAAAGGAATTATGGCAATGATAAACTGGTAAGACAATATTAATGATGTATAAACAATAGTTTAAATAGTAGCTATATAAGAGAAGGTAACAATCGGACTAGCAGCACCATCAATATAAATGCCAGTTATGTTGTTTTTGTCGGCTGAAGTGGCCAGGGTCATACATTTTTTGTTGGATCCTGTAGATGAAGGATAAATCAAATCTACCCAAGTGGCATCACCAAATGTACCGTCAGTATTTCTTGGGATATGTACAAATGAGGCATGCTCTATACCATCTTCATTTATTCCTACCCAGCCTGCGGGTAAATTATATCCATTACCTGTAGCACCAGTTATACCCTGGAAGTGGGTCATGCTTGATTTGCCATTTGCACGTGGGTGTGTATATCCTTTCAGGTTGCTGGTCTTTTTTGTGGCAGAATCATAATCTGCAATAAAACCCTGAACTGTACCGCCCTCTGCCACTGTATATCCACCCGCCAGGGTATAGCTATTGCCACCATTGTGCCAAATGCCATATACCGAAGTGATGAATGAGCCCTCCACCTTAAATTCGACGCAGACCTTAGTGGCTATATCATAGATGAAAGAATGGCCATTGGTAGTGTGTCTTACATCGTAACAACCTACTACCAGGCCACCCATAGTGCTATGGGCATAACAATTGAGTGTATGATCATCGTGGGGATGTATGGTTATCCATTCGCCGCCCGTACCATTTACCGGACCCTGGTAGAGGAAACCCATTGCTCCTATTGCATTGCTGGTCTCGCCCTGTTTGTTTTCTACAGATTCTGTAGTTTTGTAGGAACCCACTACCTGTATTGTGCCATTTGGACCATTATTTGGTCCGTAGCACGATGTGTTGATAACGTCATCACCTGGATAGGCGTATTGATACCAGTTACCACTCTTGCCTTCATTGGCTATAGGCCCTTCATAAATTAACCCATAGACTGTTGTTCCATCAGTACACGAAAGGCTGCCTGCCAAGAATACATTTTCAGAATCGGTAACACCCCTTATTCCCTGTATGGATGTTGTGCCGCCATTCGGGTCATTGAATGACATATATGTGACCTCATTTACTACTGAATTATTTGTTGTTTGTGACATAAAATTTGTTTTGTTGGTTGAGATTGTTCCTACTCTATTTATGGCTTTTCGGATTCTGCCTATTGTTTTTACCTGTGAGGGGCAACTATTATAGTATTATTTTGTTTTAGGTATAGGGCCTTTTTATTTTAAAATTCCTCCTCCTCGGGGCTCGTAACAGGAACCCAGAGGGAGGAGGAATCTATTGCATTATTTACCTGTTACCTTATGTATTAATTTCTCCAACAGGTTTTCGCCCTTATCTTCTTTATGCAGTTTCCTCAGCTTTTCTACTTCTAGGTCGTGCAGTTTTGCTGCCAGTTCATTCCTTATGTCTTCATAAGCCGGGTCGTAGGCCAGGTTAGTATACTCAGTAGGGTCTTCCTTCAGGTTATACAATTCGTACTGGTTGTAGTAGGTTCCCAGGTCATCGAAGTAGTAGGTATATTTCCACTCATCAGTGCGGATACAACGGATGCGGTTGGCAGCGTCTACCTGCGATAGCTTGTGGTTGGAGCCGGCTTTTGTGTCATCGAAGGTAAACAAGATGCTATCCTGCACAGGCTTCCCCGTTTCCAGCGTAGGTAGCAGGCTGTTGCCGGCCATATTAGGTACTGTTGTATCTGTATTTGTCAGTTCCATTATTGTAGGCATAATATCTGCCAGGGTTGCCAGGGCTTCTGAGTTCTTCAGTTTTGCATCTTTAAACAATACCGGATTTGAAATTACCAGTGGCACCTTCATATTTTCTTCATATGCCACATAACATTTCTGGCGGAGGCCACCATGCGCCAAACCCATTTCTCCATGGTCAGAAGTCTGGAATACTATTGTAGAGTCGGCCAGCCTGCTTCCCCCTGTTTCTTTATACAGTTCATCAATCACTTTACCGATTTCATTGTCCACATGGCTCATCAGATAACCGTAGAAGTTAACATAATTAAGTTTGTCATCATCTGTTGGTAAAGGGCCTAATCCCGCCGAACCTACTGCCAGGAACTGAGCCTGTGCCATAGGTTTTTTATTCCGCAGCAAGTCCTCATTTACAGTAGATGGAAGTCCTATTTCCCTGCCTGTCCAGGCTGATGAATGGTAACCGGAGTAGTCGGCTGATTTTGGATAAGCCAGCACATCATGCGGATTTACAAGCGATAATATCAACAGGAATGGCTTATGGTTGCCTGCTGCCCTCTGGGCTTTTACTTCCTTTAGGTATTTTATAGCCTGTGCCACATATTTTGCATCATGGTTGGCATATCCGCCACCGAAATTCAATGGATTGATATCCTCACCAGCATCTGGTGCTTCCCAGCCCATTGCGCCATATAATGCAAGATCGGAAGAGGTAAGTTCATCGTAGTTAGAATTAGCTCCGGTAGGTGCTATACCCTTACTCATGTGCCATTTACCCCTGTATTGTGTGTCATAGCCCTGGGCCCAAAGCACATTCATAATGTTAGGCATTTTCACATCCAATACCTGTTCGCCAGGCGACATATTGCCTCCTTCGGTAAGTGTCTGTGTAACTCCATGTATGGCAGGATAAGTACTGGTATGTAGTGTAGACCGGCTAGGTGAGCACATACAGGTATTACAGAATGCCTTATCAAAACTAAAACCATTTTCTTTCAGCCTTGTAAGTGTAGGGAGGTTTTTACGTTCCCAGTCTTTAGGGAAATTCTCCCCTGGTGTGGTTTGCTCGTCGGTAATAATGAGGATAATGTCGGGTTGCTTGCCGAGTTTTTCTAGTTTTTGTTTGAAATCCATTGTTTTGGTTTTGAAAATGTGAAAATGGTTGCTCCTACTCTATTTTACGGCTTTTCGGATTCCGCCGTTTGGTTTAACAAGAATTTGTTGGAAGTGATTATTATAAGTGCTGGTAATAATGAGTGATAGGAATTGGTAAACAAATACAAAGAGCCTGCAATGGAGCACATCACAGGCGCTTTGTAAAATTTTAGCTTAAATAATGCCCGGCCATAGTGAGGCGGCTTTCCTGATCTCCATCAGCACCAGCCATGTTGGCAAGGTTAACTACTGCCCAATACTGAACCATTGTTTTAGTAAGAGCATCTTCCAATTTGGTGGGC
>CANGSR010000347.1 GCA_947456055.1 Chitinophagaceae bacterium | reverse complement strand
GAAATTTTAAACGGCAGTAGTGGTGTTGAAATTTCCTCATCCAGCTTGCGGGTGCCATCTATGCACATCTTACCGCCAAAGCCCATTTTAGAGCAGCTATGGTCCAGCACATCCATAGGCCCCTGGCTGAAGTAAACATCGGTTACCGGGTTGATATTATTAAATACATAGCGGGTTAGCGACTTGTAATCATCTATTTTGATACCACTTTCGGCAGGCCCATCAGATAGCACCAAAATTTTGTTGAACATCATTTGCCCTGCACCCCACATCGCATTCATCACTTTGGCACCCTGGCCAGCATATTCTTTATTGATAGTGGCTATAACCAGATTATGAAATACACCCTCCACAGGCATATTCATATCGGTAATTTCAGGCACCATAGTCATCTTAATGGGGGTAAGGAAAATACGTTCTGTAGCCTTACCTATCCATGCATCTTCTTGTGGCGGTATACCTACTATAGTGGCAGGATAAATTGCATCCTTGCGATGGGTAATAGCGGTAACGTGAAATCTTGGATACCAATCGGGAAGGGAATAATAACCTGTATGGTCGCCAAATGGGCCTTCCCATATCAGGTCTTCCATTGGGTCTACATAACCCTCTATAATGAAGTCGGCATCAGCAGGTACCTCAATCTCGGGTTGGGTAATGCACTTTACCAGTTCCACCTTTTTCTTGCGCAAAAACCCGGCTAACATGTACTCGTCTACATTCTCGGGCAGTGGCGCTGTGGCAGAATAAGTATAAATGGGGTCGCCACCCAAAGCAACTGCTACAGGCATACGCTCACCCAGTTTTTTGTACTCGTTAAAATGCCTTGCCGAAACCTTGTGTTTATGCCAATGCATGCCCGTCATCTGGCTATCGAATACCTGCATGCGATACATGCCTATATTGCGCATACCGGTATTAGGGTCCTTGGTATGGATAGATGGCAGGGTTACAAATCTACCCCCATCCTGGGGCCAGCATAATAGTATAGGTAATTTGCTTAGGTCGGGATTTTGCATAATTACCTCCTGGCAGGCACCACGGCCACTGATTACCTTAGGCATGTAGGAGGCGAACTTGCCCAACTGGGGCAGCATGGCCAATTTTTCGAGCAAGCCACTTTTGGGGGCTGATAGTTTCTTGAGGAGGCCATCAATATCATTCATCACCTCATCGAGCTCATTAACACCCAGGGCTATACACATGCGCTTTTCGCTACCCATGGCATTGATTAGCACCGGAAATTCGGTACCGGTATTTTCAAATAGTAGGGCCTTATTACGGTCGGCAGTTTTAGATACCCTATCGGTAATTTCTGCAATCTCCAAAACAGGGTCTACGAAAGTCTTAATTCTTACCAATTCACCAGCCTTATCAAGGGCTTCAATAAATGCACGAAGTGATTTGTATGCCATAGCACAAAGGTAGTTAAGCTTATATTGATTAGTAAAATTGCAATAGTTAAAACCGGAATTTTGCACCTATAGGCACATAGATAAGTGGAATAAAGGGGGGAGGTAAGGGCTATCAATTATGTCTATTCAAAAAGTTTACTTCTATCTATAGGAACTGCACCAACTTCATGTCCAAACATTTGTAGCACCTGATTTACTTTGTCAATTCGCAAAGTTTTTTTACCCTGTTCTAGATCGCGCAGGAAACGTAAGCCCACCCCAGCCTTCGCTGCTAATTCTACCTGGGTTAATTCAACAGAGTTCCTTTTTTCTTTTACAAAATCCCTGAGTGTCAATTTTATACCTTTTAGGGTATAAAATAAGATAATTAGGCAGAGTACTATTTTGAAAAACAATCAATTATCAGTAGGTAAAAAAGAACATCCTCCTAGCCCCCTTCCCAAACGCACACAGCCAAAGCACAAAGGGGGAATTGCTGCTTTAAGAATATTGGACTGTTTACTTAGTATTGAACTTTTTAAAGCTGGTGACTAATGAATTCTATTTAGATAAATTGGGTAATGAGAAATTTCATAAACAAACCCCAATTTTTTGAACTAGTTCAAAAAATTGGGGTTTGTTTATATAATATTAAATATTTAGCAGTTATTTTCAAATTAAGTGACAACATGTTATCACTTTCCTTCTCGAAAACCTCGATGGGCGCTGCTCCGATGGAGCAGTTTACCATCTAATATCCTTTGCTACAAAGCCTTTGGCACCTACGGCGCCAACGAAACTAAAAATTACCTACGATGCTTGATATTTCGTTAGGCGAAAATTCTTAATAGCTATTTACCCTCTTCTTTTTTATCCTGGGCTTCTTTATCTTTCTTTTCCTGCTCTTCCTTGTCTTTTTTCTCTTGGTCCAGTTTGTCTTGTTCTTCCTTGGCTTTTTGTTCGGCTAGTTTTTTGTCTTCTTTGGCCTTTTTCTCTTCGTCTTTTTTCTTCTGCTTTTCCTGTTTTTCCAGCTTTTTCAGCTCCTTCTTACTCATCTTAGGTTCTTCTTCAGCCTTAGGTGGCTCTGGAGCGTCTTTTTTATCCTCTGCAGTTTTTTCCTCTTTGGGCTTTTCCTCCTTAGGTTTTTCTTCGGGTTTAGCCTCAGCCTTTTCAGGAGCAGGGGGTACTGTTGCATCTACACCTGCTGCTGGTGCCGCACTGCTATCTACGGCAGGAGCAGCTACTGCCTCAGTTTCACCTTTTTTGTTCTTCTTTTTCTTCTTAGATTTTTTACCTTCTCCTTTAGCATTACTATCTTTCACCTGGCTGCTATCTGTGGCTACCTGGGTGGTATCTTTCATTTCCGGATGCTCTGCCTGGTAGATACTATCCTCTTTAGCTTGCGCCATTGCACTATCCTGTAGGCGTTTTCTTTCAATTTTATCCGTAATCTCGCTAAACTCAGGAATATCTGCCATTTCCTGGTCATTCTTATTCTTATCTCCCTTAGCCTTTTTCTGTTCCTTCTTGCTCTCGCTATAGTCAATTTTGCCCTTCTTCCAGCCCTTGGCCCTGTCCTTAGTAGACCTAATGGTAAACAATGGCATGATTGTAACTATATCCTTAGGCTTGTAAAAAAGCGGGTTGAATTTGTGTGTTGGGAATGTAAAGCCAATACTGGCTATGAACTCCATTGTGCTAATATTATGTTTGGCAGTACCCTCATAAACTTTGAGGTTATTGAGCATTGCATAATCATATTTTGCAGCGAACTCAAGGTAAACGTAGCGGAAAAAGGTAGACCGGAAAGCACCTTCTAAACCTGCATTTAAACCACCATATTGCAGTGTAGGTTCACTAAGGACTTTACCACCCAAATTAGTAGATACCCTTGGGAAAACAGGGCCGAAGCCAGCCTTAGCCAATGCATCTAAGGCAATCTTATTCTTTACCGGCCGGTAAATAGTAAAACGCCGAACAAAATTGAGGAGTACCAAGTTGGTACCATTCAGGGCATAATAATAACCACCTTTAGCTGGGAAATTAATATTGGTATTGATATGAATATCATTCATTGTTCCACTAGCCTGAACCGACTGGTTGTCAGTGATATGAAACACTACCGGATCGAAATTCAACTCAAGTCCACAGGTCTGCCAGTAATTGAAATACCAACCTATCCTATAGTTGAGCAACCAGGGAGATATGGTGCTACTGCCATTTTTATTATCAGCAGTTACATTAAGTAGGTCATAACTATTGCCAATATTGGGTTGCTCCACATGTATGGTTGGCTTATTGAAGAAGGCAGCATTCATACCACCACTGAAATACCAGGACCTTTTTTTACCACCGCCATTTTTCCTAATCTGGGCGTTGGAGTTTTCATTACATAGAGTGAGTACCAATACCGTGGCAAGGAATGGAAGTAAAATAGACAATTTATGCCGCATATTCATACAATTAGAGGCAAAAATAATAATAAATTTATTAACATCAGCACCCCTTTTTGAACAAACAATATGATAATACGAACCTATTTTGGAGAGATGATTTATGAGGCAAGCTTTTTTGCATGAGTATATCGGTCTGCAAATCAGTGCCTAGCAGGAAAGGGTGAGTACCAAATGGTGTAAATCCCCATTTGTTATAGAATTGTATAGCTTTAAAATTATGCTCCCAAACCCCTAACCATACCCAATCATGGTTCCTGGTGGTGGCGAAATGAAGGCAATGGGTCATTAATGCTGCCCCGAGTTTTAGATTATGGTATTGGTGCAGTACATAAAGCCGCTCTATTTCTATTGGCCGAAGGGCTACAACCCCTTTATCAGGGTTAATGGTGCGCAGTTTGGCATAGCCTACGGCAATTTCCTGATACCAAATGATGAAAAATACATTGTCGGGTTCAGCCAGTTCAGATTCCAGTTTTGCCTGGTTCATTTCGTGGGTCACATAGTGATCCATATCTTCAGGCCTGTTGTATTGGGCGAATGTGTCGCAGAATATTTTTATTGCCAAAGGGGTAAGCAACTTTGCGCCAGCTATTGTGGCAGTGGTAATTTTTACTTCGTTATTAGGTAGGGTAGCTTGGTTTTCCATTTTTTTTTATTGTCCGTTGACGGCAAGGAAACTATATCTATGAAGGGAAAGGTTCATTTTCAAATAAAAAAAGCACTTACCACCGCCATCATGGGTTATTGGTTTTGTGCGCCATTCTTCACCATCAATTTCACAGAGGCAGTTCACCCACACTTCCTTTTCCTTTTTGTCATTTAATATTGCAACAAATTGCCGTTTATATTGCTTTAGGTCTATCAACAGGTCATTTTCCTCGGGGCTACCTTTGGCGATGCCCTTTTTTTGTGCTTCCTCCTTTTGGTGTTTGTTATAGTCTGTGATGCTTGCTTTGAGTAGTTTTTCTATTTCGGCAATATTAGCCTGGGTCAATGTGGCATTTTTAGCATCTTCGGGAAATATGTAGGGAGTATTGGTACCAAAGGGGATTATTGCATAGTTACGAATTGGTTTCTTTTGGCCATAGGAGGCAAAAGAGATAAGCAGCAAGAAGGCAAGTAGTTTTTTCATGTCTACAATGTAATTATAACCTGGTTTTCATTTTTAATAAATCAGAAAATAGCCATTATTGCCAATGTCATTGGGATGAGGAATTTGCGATGGGCTCATGCGTTTTCGGTTCACATTGAACCCCGATGGGGTTCATAAATATTTTATTTTATATTCCCCCGGTTTACACCGGGGGCTATTCACATTTAAGCCCTTTGGGCTTATACAACCCACATTTAACAATATCTCAAAAAACGTTCAAAATCCTTAACTTAGTGACATTGCCCCTAACCCCCTTCGCTTCTGCACAATGCCAACGCCCCAAGGGCGAATAG
>CANGSR010000346.1 GCA_947456055.1 Chitinophagaceae bacterium | reverse complement strand
TCCACCTACCAATAGAGCTCCACGAGGACCGTTTTGGGCATCAAAATGTTGCCGGGTTACCGGTGCCCAACCACGTTCTTTGCCTATTCGGGTAAAGGTCTCTGCATAACCGGGGTAATAATCGTCGAGGGCTTCTTTGGTGGTGTCGGCTACATATCCCAATGAGTGCAACCCCACAGATAATTGCTCGGGTTTGAACCCGGCTTTTTTACCTGCCTGCCTGTATAAATCAATTAATGGTCTGAATCTGTGGGTTTCACCACCTATTATTGCTACCATCAATGGTAATCCTAATTGTCCAGCTCTTACAAAAGACTCAGGAGTACCACCCACCCCTAACCATATAGGTAATGTTTTTTGTACTGGTCTTGGATAAATGGCTTGATTTTTCAAAGCAGGGCGGTATTTACCTGTCCAGGTGATTATTTCATTGTCCCTAATGTCTAATAATAAATCTAGTTTTTCTATAAATAATTCATCATAATCATCCAGCTTATAGCCAAAAAGGGGAAAAGACTCAATAAATGAACCCCTACCAACAACTATCTCCGCACGACCATTTGATATAAGGTCGAGCGTGGCAAAATTTTGGAAAACCCTCACTGGGTCAGCAGCACTTAGCACAGTTACTGCACTGCCCAATTTGATATTTTTTGTACGGGCTGCGGCAGCTGCAAGAATCATTGTATTAGCAGAATCAAGAAACTCCTTGCGGTGATGTTCTCCAATCCCGAAAGAATCTAGCCCTACTTTATCAGCTAGTTCTATTCTTTCCAATAGCTCAGCTATTGATTGTACATTTTTTTCTGAATTTGCCTGATTGCCGTTGGCTGCTGCTGCAAAACTATCTATGCCTATTTCCATGAAAGATTATTGTAATTGTATCTTTTTTAATAAAGTCCTACTTTTAAAGATGCTACAAACCATTGTTTGGTATTAAGCAACGAAATGGAGGGTGTAATACTCTAAAACTATCTGGCAATGTACTATTTACTAAGCTAAATAAGGGTGCTGAGCAATAAATTTAATATAGGTAACATAATGATAAAGTATAGTGTAAATGCAATAAACAATGGCCACCTCATAATAGGGTGACCACTGCCTATACTATTATATAGGTTTTACCTATCATGCCTCATTTCTCATTACCACTATTCCATCAAATACATCTATCAATACCGGTTTTGCCTTGTCTATTTCACCACCTATTATCTTCTTACTCAGCATGTTAATTATGTCTTTCTGAATCAGCCTTTTAAGTGGCCTTGCACCATATTGTGGGTCAAATCCACGGCTAACCAGATAATCGAGCGCATAATCAGTGAACTGGAGATTGATTCCCTGTTGCATCAATTGAGCTTGCAAATGTTCCAACTGGATTTTGATGATTCCCTTTATTTCCTTTTTCATTAATGGGTGGAACATAATAACATCATCAATCCTGTTCAGGAATTCAGGGCGGAGGGTCTGGCGCAATACTTCCATTACCTGGTCTTTGGTAGCCTCCATCACCTTTTCAATATTCTTTTCCTTTAGTTCGGCAAAGTTTTCCTGGATAATATGGCTGCCCATATTACTAGTCATAATAATGATGGTATTTTTAAAGTTTACCACACGGCCTTTATTGTCGGTCAACCTACCATCATCCAGTACCTGCAACAATATATTAAATACATCAGGATGGGCCTTTTCTATTTCATCCAAGAGAATTACTGAATATGGTTTGCGGCGCACTGCTTCAGTCAATTGTCCACCCTCATCATAACCCACATATCCCGGAGGTGCACCTACCAGCCTGCTCACACTGTGCTTTTCCTGGTATTCGCTCATGTCTATCCTGGTCATCATGCTGTCATCATCAAAGAGTATTTCAGCAAGCGCCTTGGCAAGTTCGGTTTTCCCAACACCAGTTGTGCCTAGGAATATGAATGAACCAATAGGTTTTCTTGGATCTTGTAAACCAGCCCTTCCCCTACGTATAGCATCAGAAACAGCAACAATTGCTTCATCCTGGCCTACAACCCTTTTATGTAGTTCATCCTCAAGGTGGAGCAGTTTAGCCCTTTCTCCCTGTAGCATACGTTGTACTGGTATACCAGTGGCCCTGGCTACATTTTCAGCAATGTCCTCAGCATCTACTTCCTCTTTAAGGAGGCGTTTATGCTGGGTATCCATTTCGTCCAATTGCTTAGACAGAGCATTTATTTTCGCTTCTTCCTGCTGCACAATACCATACCTTATTTCGGCAACCCTGCCATAATTACCTTCTCTTTCGGCCTGCTCGGCTTCCAGTTTCAGATGTTCAATGGTCTTTTTGGTTTTATTGATTTTGTCAACTATTTCTTTTTCCTCTAGCCATTTAGCCTTTAGGGTATCACGTTGAACTGAGATTACAGATATTTCCTGTACCAGTTCTTTCAGCTTATCCTTATCATTTTCCCTCTTAATTGCTTCTCTTTCTATTTCCAGTTGGCGAATCCTGCGTTCCAGTTCATCCAATGCTTCAGGCATGGAGTTTAATTCAAGCTTCAGCTTTGCTGCACTTTCATCTATTAAGTCAATAGCCTTGTCGGGCAGGAACCTGTCGGATATATACCTGCTGGAAAGTTCCACAGCAGCAATAATCGCTTCATCTTTAATCCTTACCTGGTGGTGGCTTTCATACCTGTCTTTCAATCCTCGAAGGATAGATATTGCATCTTCCATGCTTGGTTCATCCACCATCACCTTTTGGAAACGCCTTTCAAGTGCTTTATCTTTTTCAAAGTATTTCTGGTATTCATTAAGAGTGGTAGCACCAATGGCTCTTAGTTCACCACGGGCAAGGGCTGGTTTCAGTATATTGGCAGCATCCATTGCACCTTCCATCGCACCTGCACCTATCAGGGTATGAATCTCATCAATAAAGAGGATTACATTACCATCACTTTCTGACACTTCCTTAATAACTGCCTTAAGTCTTTCCTCAAACTCACCACGGTATTTGGCACCGGCCATCAGCGAGCCCATATCCAAGGCGAAAATAACTTTTGATTTCAGGTTATCTGGTACATCACCATTAATGATTCTGTGTGCCAATCCTTCTACTATAGCGGTTTTACCTACACCAGGCTCACCAACCAGTATGGGGTTGTTTTTTGACCTCCTTGATAAAATATGTAGGGTGCGGCGTATTTCTTCATCCCTGCCTATTACCGGGTCTAGTTTGCCTGCCCTTGCCAATTCATTCAAGTTTTTGGCATAGCGTTGTAGTGAATTATATTGTTGGACAGAGGTCTGGGAGTTTACAGTGCTTCCTTTCCTCAGTTCTTTAATGGCTGCTTCAAGTCCTTTTTCTGTTAGCCCTGCATCTTTTAACAATTTGCTGGTATCATCATTCATCTGCAATAGGGCTATCAACAGATGTTCGGGTGTTACAAACTCATCGCCAAAATTTTTCAGGATGTTTGGCGCTTTTAGCAACATATTATTGGCCTCACGGCTTATATTTTGCGCCGGTTCGCCGCCCTGCATTTTAGGAAGTTTTTTTGCTTGTTCTTTTAGTTTAGAGTCTACAAAGCCAATATTTACATTGTTTTTTTTGAGCAAGTAGGAGATAGGGCCATCATTATCATTCAGTAATGCCTGAAGAAAATGGGATGTCTCAATTTGCGGGCTTTGGTTATTGAAGGCAAGCTGTTGTGCTTGCTGCACTATTTCCTGTGCCTTGATTGTGAAGTTGTTTAAATTCATAATGGGTGTTATTTAGAACGTTGTTGTTACAAAATTGGTTTAATTAATACGGTATGTATCTGACAGGTATCACTGGGCTTATCCTTTATGGTCAGTTCCAATCCCTTGGCCACCATTAATGCAGTGACAATGATTTACTATAAAAATCGTTCCAAAATAATTATGCTGAAAATATGTCATATAAAATCAATTTTACAGGACAAAGTGGCTTGAAAACTTGATTTCACCTGTTGTATTGACAGGGTAAATGTTTCGGGTAGCAAAGGAATTAAAGATTTCTTAATGACTTACAATGGATTGATATTAGATGTGAACAAATAAAATTGCCCTTTTCTCAACCTACTTTCTTCATTATCGCTTATTTTTGACCCTTTTAACCATTAATCAGGCATTTGGAAAACAACACATTAGGTCAACTGGGCATAATAGGTAATGGTAGCTGGGGTACTGCCCTGGCTAAAATCCTTACAGATAATGGGCATACTATACAATGGTGGATAAGAAATGAGGACGCAATCAAATACCTCACCACCAGGCAGCATAATCCACATTACCTGACCTCAGTGCGATTTATGCCTGGTACTATCTTGCCTACCAATGACCTAAAGGCATTATTATCCACCTGCGATACTGTGATAGTTGCAGTCCCATCGGCCTATGTTCAAAAAGTAATTGAATCGGTAGATAAAAGCTACTGGTGCAATAAAAATATCATTTCAGCCATTAAGGGTGTATTGCCCGATGCTAATAAATTATTAAATGATTACTTGTCACTTAATTTCGATTTTCCAATTGAACATTATGTGAGCATTATGGGGCCTTGCCATGCTGAGGAAGTGGCTGAGGAACGCTTGTCTTACCTTACGTTTTCAGGTCTTAATGACCAGTTGACAAATTCTGTTGCAAAAGCATTCAATAATAGCTACATCATTACAACATGCAACCATGATATTTGGGGTGCCCAGTATGCTGCTGTATTAAAGAATATCTATGCAATAGGTGCAGGTATTGCCCGTGCTTTAGATTATGGCGATAATTTCTTGAGTGTATACATTACAAACTGCTACAGGGAAATGCATCATTTTTTAAGTGACCATTTCGAAAAGGTACACCCATCTAATGAGCATCCTGACTTCCATACCAGTGCCTACCTTGGCGATTTGTTGGTAACTTGCTATTCATTACATAGCCGCAACCGTACCTTCGGAGCCATGATAGGGAAGGGCTATAGTGTAAAAGCTGCAATGCTCGAAATGAATATGGTGGCCGAAGGGTATTATGCAAGCCGTGGCATGCAATCGGTATCCAAAGAGTTTTCAATTGCTGTCCCCATTGCATCATGTATATATGAAATCCTATGGGAAAATCATAATGCAGCTGATTCATTCAGGAAACTGGAAAAGATGCTTTCCTAATTAGGGATACGTTTTTTAGTACTGAAATTAAGTCTGAAATAAATTTTTAGACTGTTTTATGTTTGGAAATTAAATTGCTTATATTTACGGAACATTAAACAATTTATTATGGCTTTAACAATATGGAAATGCGGTAAATGTCACGTAGTGAGTCAGGCTTTACCACC
>CANGSR010000345.1 GCA_947456055.1 Chitinophagaceae bacterium | reverse complement strand
ATAGCCGCTGCCCAGTTGGCATCAAAAATTGTATTATCACCAGTGGCTTTCCAATACCCATAGGCCAACCTAATAGGGTAACACAGACTATCAATCTCCCACTTACGCTCATGCACACCTTTTTTCATATTAGTACGATCCTTATGCCATGGCCCTTCTTTGGTTCTGTCCTTATAAAATGCATTGGCATAGGGGTCCCATAATATGCACTTCACATGGCGCATTATAACACCTTTTATTAATTGCTTTAGGTTTTCGTCTTTAGTGCATAAGGGCAAATAAGGCCAAACCTGAGCTGATGAATCTCTCAGCCACATAGCATCAATATCGCCGGTAATCACATAGGTATCAGGGCCATATTTATCTTTGGTAAAATCTACTGTTGTATCGAGGGTATTAGGGAAACAATTCTCAAATAGCCATGCTAATTCTTTGTTGCCTATATTTTTCTTTACCTCGGCAATCAGGTCTTCCACTGCCTGACTTTTGAATTTACGTTTATCCTCAGGTGTTCTCACAACCTTAAATCCGTTGTCCTCGCCCCAAGCCTTGGTATATTGTGACAATAAAACTGCTGTAGTAGCCATGCTGGTTTTGGTTACAAATCGCCTTCTATCCATATTCTTATTTTTTGCAGGAATTATTTGATACAGGATGTAAATCTATCAAATTACCAACAAATAACCATTGCCAATCTTTATAAGGTTATGACCATTATTTTTGCGGGCGGGTTATTAAGAGCTACCAAAAAAAAGTACTTTAGAGCCATAATAACAGACGTGACAACCTCTAGTAAGGGTATCTTTACCTTGAATTGTTACAAAACATCATTACAATATGCATCATTTCAAAAAATCATTACTGACAGGGCTTACACTGGCTATGGCGGTATGCATGGCTCAGGCACAAAATCTCATAAAATATGTGGACCCTTTTATTGGTACTGGTGGCCATGGCCATACCTATCCGGGAGCTACAGTGCCCTTTGGCATGGTGCAGTTGAGCCCTGATAATGGCACCGAAGGTTGGGACTGGTGCAGTGGGTATAATTTTGGAGATTCTACAATCACCGGGTTCAGCCATATGCACTTAAGCGGAACTGGTTGCGGCGACTGGGTAGACATTTCGGTGATGCCCAATACCAAACTGATTGATGACAATGAAAAATTCTTCAAGGTAAAATTCAGCCATAAGAACGAGAAGGCCACTCCGGGTTTCTATAGCGTTAATATGGACAATGGAATAAAAGTAGCCCTTACAGCCACCGAACGTTGTGGGTTTCATCAGTATACCTTCCCTACCGGATGCAACCCTGTACTTAGGTTCCACCTAAGCTACGGAATGAACTGGGATGCGGCCACCAAAACAAGGATCATACAACTCAATGACAGCACTGTAGTCGGTTACCGGTACTCTACAGGATGGGCTAAGGTGCAGGAAATCTACTTTGCAGCACACACATCGCAACCCATCAGCAAGATGTACCTCTACAATAATAAGGACCATAATGAGGTATCATTGATAAAAGAGGAAGGGGCCGTTTACAATGGCGAACTGGAATTTAAAGACCTAAACGGCAAGCCATTATTGCTAAAAGTGGCGTTGTCGTCTATTAGTTCAGAATTGGCTATGAAAGCACTGAATGAAATTCCGGGATGGGATTTTAATCAGGTGAAGAAAAATGCCGAACAAAAATGGGAGGCCGAAATGGAGAAAATGCAAATTAAAACCACGGACGACCACCTGAAACATATTTTCTACACAGCACTCTACCATTGCTGTATGGCTCCTGTACTTTATAGCGATGCTGATGGTAGGTATAAAAACTCAAAAGGCGAACTCCACCAAATGCCTAATACTACCAAGAACGGCAATAGCCAACGCTACACTGTATTCTCTTTGTGGGATACCTTCCGTGGGCTGAATCCATTGTTTACCCTCACCCAGCCTGAACGTAATATTGACATACTGAATAGTATGCTGGCTTTTTATGAAGAAAATGGATTACTGCCTGTTTGGGACCTAAGCACTTATGAAACAAACTGTATGAGTGGTTATCATGCCGTGCCTGTATTGGCTGATGCGGTATTGAAAAACACACCCGGTGTAGACCCTGAAAGGGCTTATCAGGCTATGAGGAAAAGTGCTTTCCAGGATATAAGGGGTACTAAGGACTATATACGTCATGGCTACCTGCCACAGGATAAGGAAGGTTTTAGTGTGACCATTACTCTGGAATATGCATACGACGATTGGTGCATAGCACAGGTGGCTAAAAAATTAGGAAAAATGGACGACTATAGCCTGTTTATGAAGCGTGCTGATGCTTATAAAGTTTTATTTGATGCTAAAACTGGTTTTATACGTGGTAAGAATAGTGATGGCAGTTGGTTCGAGCCATTCAATCCCTACTTTACATGTACCGACCCAAACAAATCGATGTATGAAGAAGGTAATGCATGGCAGTATACCTTTTTCGTACCTCATGATGTAAGAGGTCTTGCTATGCAATATGGGAGTTATGACCTGTTTATGAATAAGTTGGATTCCCTGTTTTTCACTACTACTTCAACTGCTTTATTCGAGAGTGGGCCACCTGATGTGAGTGGATTGGTAGGCCAATATGCACACGGCAATGAGCCAAGCCACCACATAGCTTATATGTACAGCTTTGTGGGTGCACCATGGAAAACACAACATAGAGTAAGGTATATATTAGATTCTATGTACCACGACAATCCGGATGGATATGCCGGAAATGAGGATTGCGGACAGATGAGCGCATGGGCAATCTGGAGTATGACGGGTTTCTACCCTGCCAACCCTGCCAATGGCGAATATGTATTTGGCAGCCCATCATTTGATGAAGTAACCTTAAAATTAGCTGGAAATAAGAAAATGGTTATCAAAGCAACGAATAATGCCAAGGACCATCCTTATATACAGAAAGTATCACTAAATGGCAAGCCTTATAGCAAAACCTATATAGACCATTCGGTATTAATGCAGGGTGGCACATTAGAATTTGTGATGGGGCCGAAACCCAATAAACAATGGGGTACGAAAAAAGAAGATTGGCCTGCATCAGCTAGTTATTAATAGATTGTGCTTGAAATTTGTGTGCATTGTTTCACTTTGTAAAAACAATAGTTATTTTTGCTTAAATTACATTCATGAAGAAGTTATTCATACTATTGGCGTTAATTGTTAGTTCCTATTCATATGGCCAGATTGCCCTGCCTGAAGGTTTCACTTGTTCGAAAAAAGCGGGTGCTAAGGCAGACAAATTCACTAGTGGCAAATTCAATTTCGTGTGCCGTGATTACCATACTTCCGGACTGAGGGAAAATGAATTGGTGCGCTACCTAATGAATACTACAGGTATCCACCCGCACCTTACTACCGATGGTGTATTCATTTCAACAGGAAGAAGCAATGGCAAGTACCGCTATACCCTGGTAATACCCGATTGGATGGTGAAGATTGAAATAAACTCTGAAACCCAGGACCCACAGTTTACCCCGCATGCTAAGTGGTTATTGCATGAAGTGAAGAAAGTAATAGACAATCGTGGTGAGCTTTACCTTACCGACCATAGCGGTAAAAAATGCAGCTAATATCTATTTAAACATATTTTTCAATCCCGCCTGTTTCGGCGGGATTTTTGTTTTTATGAATCTGGCGCGAGTGTTCCGATAGGACCACTCGTGTCTACATAAATCAGCCGGTCTGTGACCGGAATTCAAAGAACAAAACCCGACATAACTACTACAGCCAAATATTGAACATAAGCCCCCAAATGAGAAAATGGAATTGGTCTGACCGGAAAAATCGATGTTGACGACAATTTTCCTACCATTGGGAATTAGTTATTTGTTATTGCATTAGTTATTGTTGGCTTGAGGAATTCTAATGGTTTTGGGGAAGAGGAATGCCGGATGCAATCCGGAGGATTTAGTAGACACGAGTGATCCTATCGGAACACTCGCGCCAGATGAATTATTCGCATAAAGACCAGCGCACCAAACACATTCCGTCTGACCGCCCAAAGCGGTGCTGACGGAATGTGTTTCCTGTTTCAGCTTTTTTCGAATCACAGCAAGTACCAAAAAGCCCATTAATAATTTTCACCCTACCTTTGCCTCATGATTACTATCTACGGTATAAAAAACTGTGACACTATGCAAAAAGCCATAAAATGGCTGGATGCGCAAAAGATTAGCTACCATTTTCACAATTATAAGGAGAGCGGTATTGATGAGGCTACACTTAAAGTATGGCTTGGCCATTTCCCAACCAATCTATTAATCAATACCAAAGGCACTACCTACAAGTCCTTAACTGATGCTGATAAGGCCTCAATTGCTGACCCTGTATGTGCTATCGACTTAATGATGTCTAATACCTCCATGATAAAAAGACCGGTTTGGGATTTTGGTAATGGTAAATACTTGCTGGGGTGGAATGAAACTGAGGTGAAGAATAATATTGGATAAGACCAATGTCCATGAAATTAAATTGTTAAAATACACATTTACTTTCCGCCAATTGTGCTGATTAGATTTTCAGGCATTATTATTGTGCTTAGTGAAATTAAATCTCTAATTCTGCTCAAATAGAATGCAATTAACGCTAGAAGGAATAATACCGGTGCCCTTGCGGGAAAAAGTAAGTGCAGGTAAGTCGGGGCTGTGGAACTCAAAGGTAAGTTTCAATAAGGGGGAACACATCTTTGTGCAGGCCCCATCAGGCACTGGTAAGACCACTCTTATCCATATTCTATATGGTATCCGCAGCGATTATTCTGGCTCATTGCTATGGGGCAACCATAAACTCCCATCTGCTGATAAGGAGCTACTGGCCAATTTAAGAACCAATAACCTAAGTGTTATTTTCCAGGATTTAAGACTATTCCCTGAACTGACTGCTTGGGAAAACATAGAAATAAAACGCAAACTTACCAATACCATATGCAGCGAGGTTGCGGCCCAATGGCTGGAGCAGTTAGGGCTAAAGGATAAAAAGGACTCTTTAGGCAGCACCCTTAGTTATGGCGAACAACAACGCATTGCAATAATACGAGCCCTGGTGCAACCCTTCGATTGGTTACTAATGGACGAACCTTTTAGCCACCTGGACCATGCCAATACCAACAAGTGTATAGCCCTGATACAGAGTGTGGTAGCCCAACAGAAAGCCGGCATGATACTCGCCGACCTGGATGAAAACAACTATTTCTCTTACACCAAAACTGTACTACTGTGAGTGATAAAATGCAGGATGGCCTGCTTAAAAAATTACTGTTACGCACACAACACAGCAGCCGCTTATGGGCAGCATTGGCTGCCTTATGCATAGGCACTACCCTACTGTTGGTATCGGTGTTGATTTGGTGGAATT
>CANGSR010000344.1 GCA_947456055.1 Chitinophagaceae bacterium | reverse complement strand
CATAAAACTCTTCCAGCGCCTCAACCGAAAATTTATTGCTGATACCTATTGATAAGGTGATATGTGTAGGAGTGGCATTCATGGCATAAATATCACTTAAGTTTACCGCCACAGCCTTATACCCCAAATGCTTTAAGGGGGTATACATCAGGTCAAAATGCACACCCTCAACCAATAAATCGGTAGATATTACACATTGCCTGCCAAACTGGTCTATTACCGCTGCATCGTCACCCACACTCAATATAGTGCCGGCATTTACTGTCTCATTATTTTTGGTCAAATGGTCTATCAGGCCAAATTCACCCAGGGAAGAAATTTCAGTTCTCATTTATAATGCAAAGGTAGTAGTATTTAGGTCAACCTAAACAGCTTACCCGGTAGTGCTTTTACAAGACCCTGCATCTCCAGCATTAATAAGGTGGAAGCTAATGCAGAACTGGTTAAGCCAGTTTGATGGAAAAGCTCATCAGAATGGATGCTATCCCTTGTTTGAAGGAAATCGATAATCTTTTGTTCATCTTCAGTTAGGTTGAGGAATAGCTGCCGCTGTACAGCTTTGGGTTTTGCTTCCTTATTCCAGTTCATCATTTCAATAAGGTCAGCTGCCTTGGTTACCATTCCGGCAACATTCCTGCGAATGAGTTCGTTACATCCAGCACTACGGGAATCGCTCACCCTACCCGGATACGCTACTACATCACGGTTATACCCACTTGCCATTTGGGCAGTAATCAATGCACCACCTGTAGCATGACTTTCTACCACCACGGTCACATCACTCATTCCCGCCACAATTCTATTCCTCATTGGGAAATTATTCCTATCGGGCAAGGTTAAGGATGGATATTCTGCAAGAATACCACCATTCTCCAGCATTTGCTCTGCAAGTAATTTATGAGAGTAAGGATAAACCCTATCCAACCCATGCCCCATAACACCTACAGTAGGAACACCAGCTTGTAAACATTTTTTATGGGCAATGGCATCAATGCCCAACGCAAGGCCACTCACCACCAGCACATCTTCCATTCCCTGTAGCCCTTCTACCAACTCCTCAGTTAGCTTATGTCCATAATCAGTATTCTTGCGGGTACCTACTATAGCCACTATCTTTTTGGCATCCAAATTGGCATTACCTTTGAAAAACAATAATAAGGGGGCATCACTGCATTGTGCAAGCCTTGTTGGGTAGCCCTTACCAGTATATATTGTTTGTACATTGTTTTTGATGACAAAATCCAGTTCGTCCTGTGCCCTTGCTAATACCTCTGGGTCCTTAAAGCCCTTGGTTTTCACCTCGCTTACTCCTTCCTTTTTCAGATCTTTAGGTGATAGCCTAAAAATTTCTTCAGCACTACCCAGTTTTTCCAGCAACACCCTTCCAGTTTTGGCACCTATACCGGGTACAAAACTGAGCGCTATCTGGTAGTATAATTCCTGCTGACCCTCTGAAGGCATTTGTATCTATTAAATAAAATAACAAAAAAGCCCGCACGTATGCAGGCTAAATATTCTAAAATAAAACCTACATTTTTATCAATCTAAATGCATGGCCCCACTGATTGTGCAACATACCTGGGATGCACCACAACATACACAAAGGCTCAATAGCCCTTGCAGCTGTCACTTTGCCCATATCTGATATTTCCCAACCAAACTGGTCTAATATATGTACTACCTGACTCTTTGATGCCTCATTATTACCACAAATAAACATGGTAGGTTTTTCGGCAAACTGAGGATTAACCATGAATGGACTACCTACACAGCTAAATGATTTCACAAAATGTATCTCAGGAAACTGGGTTTGGAGGCGCTCCATTAATGACTCTTCGAAATTGGTGAAGAATTTCAGCACCCCGTTTTCTGGTGCAGCTTCAGCAATAGGATTCGTTACATCTATTACCGTTTTACGCATCATATTCTGTGGCCCTGCCATCTCTATTATGTCGGCAGCCATATGGCCTTTTACAGCCAACACTATTATATCACCATACTTTGCTGCCTGCTCAAATGAGCCTACATGGGCATGGCCTCCGCCTTTCTCTTTCCATTCTTCAAGCTTGCTCACATCACGAGTGCCAAGCATTACACTATAATTGTGTTTCAGAAAACCATTGCCTAGGGTTTGGGCAACCTGGCCTGAACCAAGAATTCCTATTTTAGTCATGTTGCAATTTTGAGCGAAAATTAGGGTAAAAAACCTAATCAAAAATCAAAGCAACAATTATTTTTTATGAATAAGGGTATTATCATTATCAGTGGGTTATGAAAACTATTGTCATTATACGTGATCAAAAAAAAGCATCAGCCATCAGTACCGCTTTTTGCGGTCAGATGGCTGATGCGATTCAGGCAAATATGATAATGCAGTGAGCAAAGGCGATAGTAATCCCACCAAAAAAATGGGTCCAATGATCTATACCATCACCTAAAACATCCCCAAAATTCCTTATTGATTAAAGTCATTTTAACCTTAACCTACAAAAATGTGAAGTATCGGAACAAACTATTATCTTCAACCTTTAAAATTAAAACAAACTATGTCAGATACTACATCGAAACCATTTCCTTCAGACATTGAAATTTCAAGGTCAGCCGTACTCAAGCCAATATCAGAAATAGCCCGTAATGTGGGTATTGACCCTGATGATATTATCCCTTATGGTAAGTATAAGGCTAAGGTGCCACTCACTTATCTTAATGAAGACAAGATTAAGAATAGCAACCTGATTCTGGTAACAGCCATTACACCTAACAAAGCTGGTGTAGGTAAAACCGTAACCAGCGTAGCTTCTTCTCTTGGCTTAAACTATATAGGCAAGAAAGCTGCTGTTGCCCTACGTGAACCAAGTCTTGGCCCTTGCTTTGGAATGAAAGGCGGTGCAGCCGGCGGTGGTTATTCACAGGTATTGCCAATGGAAGATATCAACCTGCACTTTACAGGCGATTTCCATGCCATTACTTGTGCCAACAATATGATTTCTGCCCTGCTCGACAACTACCAATATCAGAACCGCAATACAGGCCTTGCATTGGAGCGTACAGTTTGGCGTCGTGTATTAGACGTTAATGACCGTTCTCTACGCAATATGGTGAGTGGACTTGGTGGTAGTGTGAATGGCATCCCTACCGAATGTGGCTTCGACATCACTCCTGCTTCTGAAATCATGGCTCTTTTCTGCCTTGCTTCATCTGTTGAAGACCTACAGGCTCGTATTGAGCGCATTGTATTGGGTTATACCTATGATAAAAAGACTTTTACAGTAAAAGACCTGGGTATTGCCGAGTCAATTACTATATTACTTAAAGATGCACTGTTGCCAAACCTGGTACAAACTACCGAGCAGACAACTGCCTTTGTGCATGGTGGCCCATTTGCCAATATTGCCCACGGATGTAATACGGTGCTAGCCACTAAGATGGCTCTTAGCTGCAACGATTACGTAGTTACAGAATCTGGTTTCGGTAGCGACCTTGGTGCAGAGAAATTCCTGGATATCAAGTGCCGTATTGCTGGTCTGGCTCCTAAGGCTACGGTTATCGTTGCTACATCAGCAGCCCTTAAACTACATGGTGGCGTACCTGCAACCGAAATTACCAAACCAAACATGGAAGCCCTAAAGGCCGGTCTGCCTAACCTGGAGCGCCATGTGCAGAACATGAAGAACTTCGGACAGAGCGTGGTGGTTTCTTTCAATAAATTCAAGCACGATACTGATGAGGAAATCAAATTCCTGGTTGACTTCTGTGAGAAAGAAGGAGTGGCATTTGTAATTAATAATGGATTTGCTAAAGGTGGTGAAGGTGCTGCTGACCTGGCCCGCAAAATTGTGGACATTGTAGAGAACAACCCATCTAAACCAATAAACTTCACTTACGACCTTACCGATAGCATCAAAACCAAGATTGAAAAGATTGCTACCAAAATATACCGTGCCGATGGAGTTACCTTCAGTGGCCCGGCTGTAGGCAAGCTGAAATCATTTGAAGCCAATGGTTGGGGCAACCTGCCTGTGTGTGTGGCAAAAACACAGTATTCTTTCAGCGATGATGAGAAGAAAATATGCGCACCAACCGGCTTTAAAATCAATATTAAAGACCTTGTTATCAATGCTGGTGCCGGATTTATTGTAGCAGTAGCAGGCGACATTATGCGTATGCCCGGCCTTCCAAAAGACCCACAGGCACTACACATTAAGTTGGTAAACGGACAAATTGAGGGATTGAGCTAAATTCTAACCTTTCCTAGAGTATAGTTTTACGGCCATAAAGATCGAGTTTTGAGGGACTTGATTTTTATGGCTGTTTTTTTTGGGGGTACTGGCGGGAAGTAAAGGCTGCTCATTCGAATCAAATCTCCCTACAAAAATGAGAACAATGCAGGCTGCTCCTTTTTCCGTTTTGTTACTGTCAGCGTTGGAAATACTACCCTATATCGTCCACTTCCCATTAAAACAATATTTTTTATTTAACTTTACATAAACTGGCCTATGAAAAACAAATTACTTATCATCTTTCTATTATTACCAATGGTTTCACCTGCTCAGTCATGGCTATGGGCTAAGCACCTCCCCTATGAATATACACATGCAATAAATGCAGACCGTGAAGGGCATATATATATCACTGGCCAAACAGATACGGCATTATTAAGTGGTTATCCTCCCTTACCCAACCATGGCTCGTTTGTAACAAAATATAATGCATCTGGTGAACCTATTTGGACTAAAACCTTTAGTGGAGCCTGGCCCGAAAGCATTGCTATTGACTCTGCTAGTCATATTTATATTGTAGGTGTTTACGAGGACTCGGCATTGGTATGGGATGGCCATGTACTTGTAAATACGACCCGCAATACATCAGGCCTTTGTTGGTCAGCATTTGTTGCCATGCTGGATTCATCTGGTACCTGCCTCTGGATAAGAGGCGATAGTTCCTCCGCCAATTCTGAAGCATTAAAAGTTGACATTGATCCATCAGGGTACATATATGTCTCGGGAAGCATCCAAGCTAAGGCGTTTTTTGGCCATTTCACACTCCCTTATGTTGGAAACAATGATAATGCATTTATTATTAAATACAACATTAGTGGTGATGTAGTGTGGGCCATTAGTGGCAGTGGAGGCGACGGCATTTCAATGGCAATTGATAAATGGGGGCATATTTATCAGTCAGGATACTTGTCTGATAGCGCTATATCATTCGGTTCAGTTACTTGCATCCCCCCAGCGATACCAGGTGGCAACTTTGGTGGCTATATTGCCCGCTTCGATACGGCCGGGCATGCCATGTGGATACGGGCAAGGAAAAATAGCATGTATTTTGGTGAATGGCATATAGCCACTGATGAGGCAGGAAATGTAATTGAAGTAAATAATTATGATTTACCCCATGTAATAGGAATTGATACACTG
>CANGSR010000343.1 GCA_947456055.1 Chitinophagaceae bacterium | reverse complement strand
CACCAGTGGCTATAGTCCTTTTAACGAAATCTCTTATGTCTTATACCTTCAATTGACAGGAATAGCGCATAAAGAAAATGAATTACAATCACGCTGGGCAGTAGGATTGGCATACAGGCCTATACTAGAAGCTGAAAACCAGGTGAAATACTTATTATCAAAAGGTCCTGTAAGCCCTATTTCTAGGGGTGCTAGTGATTCCATTACTTCATTTGGCGATGTACGTATTTTGAAAAACAAGTACTTCGTCCCGTTTGGTTATACTCACAATGCTTTTATGAAGGAATCTACATTCCTGAAATTATCTACAGACCAAAAAGACTATGTGAGTCTTAAATGCTGTGTTGTAAAGGATGAGGATGCAGGTAAACTAACAGGAATGAAAGAGCTTGGCCTGCAGGATTCAATTGTTGGTGGGTTTGGCTTCCAGCAATATGGTGATTTTATTAATGCTTTAAGGCAGGATACGATGACCATGGTTAAATTTACTGAAACCAATATCCAGGGCAAAATAGACCTGCCACAAAATAAGATGATGTATCTGTCTATACCTTATGATGAGGGTTGGCACGTGAAAGTAGATGGTCAGCCTCATGAAAAATTAGTATTGAGTGCCGGCATGACTGGTGTAATGCTTACCAAGGGCAGTCATACTATAGAACTTTATTATGAACTACGCTACTTCATGAAGGGTGTATACATGTCAATTTTCGGTTTAATATTATTGATTGGTTTGTGGGTATATACTTCAAAAATGAGGAAACCTGCTGAGGCTGAAATAAGTGAATAATTAGAATTAACATCTCTCCAAATTGCAATACAACCCTGTTTGGCCTTATTTATAGGCACCAAACAGGGTTGATTTATTTTTATCACCTTCGGAATAAATACAAAAGCCTAATTTAGCCCACATGCATTATATCTGGCAGCACATTGCTTTTATTATTGAGACCTATACAGGAGAAATCCCACTAGCACCATTTCTAAAAAACTATTTTAAACAGCACTCAAAATTAGGCAGTCGTGACAGGCGATTATTATCTGCCATGGCCTACAGTTGGTATAGATGTAGTAAAAGCTTGCCGGCCAAATTAGATTTAGAGCAAAAGGTAATTCTATGCCTCAGCCTTTGCAATCAGGAAGTACCTGGAATTTTCGCTGAAAGATTACAGGCAGTAAAAGAGGATATTCAACCCGTATTGGACAATTTAATTTCAGATAAAATCACTTTTTCTGGTGGTATTGAAAAAGAGGAATGGTTAAATTCCCTGCTTGCCCAACCTCAATTATTTATTAGGATTAGGAAAGATAATGGTAAGGTTATCAGCCTGTTGAACAATCAAAGTGTCCCTATAAAATTCATTACCGATACCTGTTTATCATTGCCCAATGGCTGCAAAGTAGATTCTATCTTACCAGAAGATACTTACGTAGTGCAAGATGCATCATCGCAGGCTACCGGTGAATGGTTTCAGCCTAAAAAGAATGACCAGTGGTATGATTGCTGCTGTGGTGCAGGTGGTAAGTCAATCTTATTGAAAGACTTGCAACCTGGGCTTAGGCTTACAGTTACTGATGCAAGAGATAGCATTATCAGGAATCTCCAACAAAGGTTTAAGACCTACCGAATGGTAATGCCAGTAGTGCATGTGGTAGATGTTACCAACCCTGGTCTATTAATGAAGGCTATCGGGGCTAAACAATTCGACAATATTATTTGTGATGCCCCATGCAGTGGATCTGGCACATGGGCCCGCACACCGGAACAGAACTATTATTTTAAGGCTTCTGCTATTGAGCAATTTGCATCCCGTCAAAAGGCTATAGCCATCAATGTCTCCAGGCACGTAAAGCCTGGTGGGTATCTTTTTTACATTACTTGTAGTGTTTTCAGAGCCGAAAATGAGGCTGTTGTAGAGGAAGTGGTTAAGGCAACGGGTATGGTATTAGTCAATTCAGAATTGATTAATGGTATTGGTATTAAAGCTGATAGTATGTTTATAGCCAAATTACAACGACCTGAACTGGTAAATTAGGATTTAAATTAAAAGCCAAAACAAAAAATTAAAATACCCCTTTAATCACCCAAAATCTTTATTAACACTAACCTATTTTACTCATTTACTTTTCTACATTTGCTTTGTATATACCCTAAAGGTTATCAACCAGGCGCTATGGCCGGTTTGTAATATATTCAAATGACTTTTAACGACGTAATTGGCCAGGAAGCCGCAAAAGAGGGATTAATGAGTATGTGGCGCAATAATGTGTTGCCTCATGCCCTATTATTGTCAGGCCCCGAAGGTGTAGGTGGCTTACCGATGGCATTAGCACTAGCGCAATTCCTGTTTTGCGAAAATAAAGGTGAGACTGATTCCTGTGGCAAATGTGCAGGATGTAGTAAGGCGGCCCGCTTGGAACATGCCGACTTGCACCTAAGTTTCCCATCTATTCCCAAGCCCCCTGAAAAAGCCATGAGCCGCCTTTTTGTGCAGGATTTCAGGGCATTTGTAAGCCAAACGCCTTATGGCACGACCTACGATTGGCTCCAATACATTAATGCAGAAAACAAACAGGGGAATATTACCGCTCAGGAATGCAGGGAAATCATAGATGTACTCAACCTAAAATCTTACGAAGGAGGTAAAAAAGTATTGGTTATGTGGCGGCCGGAATACTTGGGAAAGGAAGGTAATATCCTGCTCAAAATGATTGAGGAACCACCTAATGATACAGTTTTGATTTTTGTGGCTGAGGGTACTGAAGATATCTTACAAACCATTAGGTCAAGGACACAGGAAGTGAAATTGGCACCCATAAAGGCAGCAGATATTGCCGAAGCATTAGTAGCCCGAGGCCAGTTGGAACCAATTAGGGCTGCACAGGTGGCGCATATGGCTATGGGCAGTTATACTGAAGCATTAAAACTAGTAAGGCATACAGAAAACGACCTGTTTCCGGAGGTCAGAAATTTATTTAACAACCTGTTCACCAACAATGGTATAGGTATTGTGAAGTTTACTGAAGAAATGGCTAAAAATGGTCGTGAGCAGCAAAAAAACTTTTTAACCTATGTAATTACCCTTTTGGAACATGCCATAAGAGTGAGGTACAGGCCTGATGGTTCAATTGCTCTCCCACCGGCTGAGGCTCAGTTTGTAGAGCGTTTTGCAAAGATGAACATGCCCTATGAGAGTTTTGGCAAAATGGCTGAAACCGTATCAGATACGATAGCGTATATAGAACGTAATGCCCACCCTAAAACACAATTATTGGCAATGACGGTAAAAATGCAGTACATCATAAAAGGGAAACCACTATTAAACCATTAAAAAATTAAGGTCGGGAAACGGCTACATTACGCAATTTTGATTATCATTTTATTAACAGCAATGTGATTACTTTTGTTAGAGTATTATTAAGCTAATATTATATGCTACAATTCATGAAGAATAAAATCCTTATACCGCTATTAATTGCAGGTTGTCTTGCGGTGTTTTTTTCATTTAAATATACAGCCAGTGGCCCCAGGTCATCAAATGACAAGAGGAAACTAGTAATAGAAATGATGCTCAATGCAATCAATGTCGTTCACTATTCTCCTAGAGCAATTGACGATACTTTTTCAGCAAGGGTGTTCAGGAAAACTATTAATGACCTTGACTATGGTAAAATTTTCTTTACCCAGCAAGACATGAAAAAGCTGAAAACCTATGAATTCAAGATAGATGATGAGATAAAGGATAACTCCATAGAGTTCTTCGATACATTGGATGCCATTTTTATGCGCAGGATAGAATCGGCTGAAAAATTCTATGGTGGATTATTAGATAAACCTTTTTCTTTTAAGGGTAATGATGAGATACAATTAGTTGCCGCTAAGCTTGATTATGTGCCTGATGACAATGGTATGATCGAAAGGTGGAGGGAACAATTAAAATCCAGGGTAATAGTAAAATATGTAGAATTAAAGGATGAACAGGATAAAAAGAAGGAGAACAAGGATTCTGTAAATGTAAAATGGAAGACCGATGACACACTTGAAGCTATGGCAAGGCAGAGTGTAAGAAAGTCGTACCTAACATTCTTCAAACGTTATAAAACCATGAAGGATGATGACCTGTTCAGGATTTTTGCCAACAATATTGCAATGACCGAAGACCCACATACTGAGTACTTCCCACCTGTAGAGAAGAAGAAGTTTGATGAAATTATGAGCGGAAACTTTGTGGGGATTGGTGCAAAATTGAGTCCGGCTAATGATAAAGTTACTGTGACTGAGATAATAACTGGCAGTGCGTCTTATAGACAAAGGGAACTCAAAAGTGGTGACGAAATTATTAAGGTGGCACAGGGTGAAAAAGAACCAGTGGATATTGCAGGTTTTGAATTGGACGATGTAGTAAAGTTGATACGTGGCCCTAAGGGTACCGAAGTACGCCTTACAGTAAAAAGGCCTGATGGAGCAATTAAGGTAATTAGCATTATTCGTGATATAGTTGAAATAGAAGAGACTTTTGCTAAATCAGCGATCATCAATAGTACTGATGGCCCGGTTGGTTATATATATCTACCCGAGTTTTATGCCGATTTTAACCATATCAATGGACGTAGTTGTTCTAAAGATATTGCTGAAGAGGTAAAGAAATTGAAAGCATCGGGAGTAAATGGTATTATTCTTGACCTTCGTGGCAATGGCGGTGGTTCATTAAATGATGTGGTGGAAATGGCAGGTGTATTTGTAGGTAAAGGCCCTGTAGTACAGGTGAAAAGTAACAATGCCTCACCTAATGTTTTAAATGCACAAAAGCCATCTGACAGCGCCTACTATACGGGGCCATTGGCCATAATGGTAGATGAAGGAAGTGCTTCTGCATCAGAGATACTTGCTGCGGCTATGCAGGATTACAAACGTGCGGTTATAGTAGGTGGTATGACCTACGGTAAGGGAACAGTTCAAAAAATAATTGACCTAGACCAGGGAGTTTCACCTCAGATGCATAAGCAAATGGAGAATGACACCATGGGTGCCCAAGGAAAATCAATTGGTTCCTTAAAACTTACTATGGAGAAATTCTATCGTATCAATGGTGGTTCTACCCAATTGAAGGGTGTAACACCTGATATTTCACTCCCAGATGCATTTGATAGTTATGATGATGAGGATTTTGGCGAGCGCAACAACAAATCGGCCCTAGCCTGGGATGAAATTAAAAAAGCTGACTACACCCCTACCAATAGTATACCTGATCTAAAACAACTGGCAGCAATGAGTGCTAGCAGGGTTAAATCGAACGAGACCTTTAGTTTAATCACTGAAAACTCGGAATACACTAAGAAAAAAATAGAGGACAATAAGGTATCACTAAACGAGACTAAATTCCGCAAATACCAGGCAGAGGCAAATGAAAGGTCGAAAAAATTT
>CANGSR010000342.1 GCA_947456055.1 Chitinophagaceae bacterium | reverse complement strand
GTACTGGGCAGGATTTTAAACGTCACTGGCGCGAGTGTTCCGCAGGATCACTCGTGTCTACCCAAATCAGCCTGTCTGTGACAGGCATTCAAAGAACAAAAGCCCAACCCAGCGCCCAAGCCCAACACCGAGAAAAACAATAGCGACAGACATTTTCAGCGAAATCAGAATAATCAGCTTCAATCTGTGGTTCAGACCAGCAAACCACCTAATTTTGCCCTATGGCAAAAACCAATTTCGAACGAATGATAGACCTTGTTAATGAGGTTTTTGATACCAAAAATGATCCTGGCCAGATAAGCGTTACCCCCGAAGACCGGGCCAAACTGGAGCAAATACACGAATACACCCTCAATGAGGTAGACTATGGCGATGGCCCCGTAATGTGGTTATTACTCATCCCCACCACTACCAGTCTTATGAATCGTTTTGTAAGCACAGAAATCAGCGAGCAACAATTGCTGGACCTCACCCCGATAGGTGAAAAGTATGATGCCCTCTACCTCTGTTCTGCTACCTCCTTACCCGAATACCGTGGTAAGGGTCTGGCCAAGCAGGTATGCCTCGATGCCATTGCCCATATCCGTGCCGACCATCCTATTGCCATCCTGTTTGTATGGCCTTTTAGCAAAGATGGTGATGGCCTTGCCAGTGCATTGGCAAAAACATTGGACTTGCCATTATTAAAAAGAAAGGATTAAATTTTCAGATTCAACTTGTACGGTTTATATCCCCCTTCACCTCCTTCGTTGGCGCACTAAGCTTTCGCTCAAAGGGGGAATAACCGCATCTAGATTATTGGGCTAGAACTCAATTGTTATGCTTTTTCTAGTTAATGTTTGCGACACATGAAAATCCTACTCAGCCTCCTTATGCCTCATGGTGCGGCGGCTGCCATCATAAAGTTCATACTCCATCATGCGGCAATCTATGGTGCTGGTATAAAACTCTACCCTGCGTTTGGCTTTCAGGCCTATGGTTTTGGCAAGTTCCATATTGCCCGTAAAAATATAACCATAGTAACCTCCGCATTTTTTCTTCATAAAATCGCCTATGCGGCTGTATACTTCCCTTAGTTTAGATTCCTCGCCCAGGCGTTCGCCATATTCGGGATTCATAAACATGATACCGGTACTGCTTTCTGGTACTTCGGTTTCTTCAAAGTCGCATACCTTAAAGTCTATGAGTTTCAGGACTCCTGCAGCCAGTGCGTTTTTGCGTGAATTAGCTATGGCCAGTTCGCTATAGTCGGTAGCAATAATCTTTAGGCCGGGCACGTCTATTATTTTTTTATCCAGCTCTTCCATCTGTTCCAGGTAGTAAGTTTCATCAAAGCCTGCCAGGTGCATAAACGCATAGTTGAGCCTGAATAGTCCGGGGCGGGTATTTGTGGCAATAAGTGCAGCTTCTATGGCTACAGTGCCAGAACCACACATTGGGTTTACAAATGGTGATTTATGATCCCAGCGAGTGGCCATAATAGTGGCAGCGGCCAATGCCTCAAGCATAGGTGCCTGGCCGGGTATTTTGCGGTAACCGTGGCGGGCCAGAGAGTCGCCGGTGGTATCAATAAACACTTCGGCCTGGTCGTTTTTCCAGAACAAGTGTATCACAGCCCCCGTAAGGTCTGATCCTGTAGATGGACGGGTACCCCTTTTTTCACGAATCCTGTCTACAATAGCATCTTTTACACGCAGGTTGGCAAACATGCTATTATTGATGGTATCGTTCATCACATTGCTGGTAATAGAAAAATAGCCGGGGTCGGGTAAAATGGATTCCCAGGCATAGTTGCGTAAGGCTTTATATACGTCATCAGCATTATTGGCCTCAAACTTCCTTATGCTGTACAACACCTGGCTGGCACAACGCAGGTTCAGATTCAGCACTATGCAATCATTGATGGTGCCAGTAAGCCGCACCCCAGTTACAAAAGCCTCATCTATGCTGAAACCCAGTGCTTTTACTTCTTGTTCCAGGTAGGGAGCTATCCGTTTGTGGCAGGTGATGGTTATTGGCCCCCTGCTGGTATATAAAGACATGTGGTAAAGGTAGGCTAAAGCCGCTATATGAATGACAATAATGCGGTATTTGCAAAACTCAAGACTTCTTTTTCCTTTGGTGCAGGTTTATTGTGTAGTTAGTGTTTGAAATCTTATGCTGGATTTGATTGCTACTAATACAACTTTACGGTGTGTATTAACCAGAAAATTGGAGATTCCCGGACGGCATTCTGTTATATTGTTGTTTTTCCGTATTCTACTGTCAATAGAAATTATATTTTGACAAGAGTAACCCTAAACTTATCCATAAGCAGTAAAAGTTAGAACTGGTACCAAGATTTGAGTTTTAACCGAATATTCGGGCTATACATTTGCATTTTCGTTCCATTATCCTTTCATCCGCCATGGTGGGTTTATGCGGTTAGTGCCGGCTGTATAAAGGATAATTTGATTATTATCGGGGTCTTTAAGCCGGGCTTCCCGCCATAGCCATGGCTTGTCTTCGGGTAGCTCATCAATAGTAATACCAAAGCCCATTAATTGCTGAACAACTATATCAAGATCATTGCATTCAAAGTATATCCAGGCTGTATTTCCATGGGGTAAAATATCAACAAGATGAACAGAAAAGGTAGCATCACCATCGGGGCACAAGAAACGGGCGTAATTTGGAAGTGATTTCACTATAAGTTGCATGCCCATTTTCTGGTAAAAGGCTATTGAAGCTTCCACATCACGGCTTGGCAGGGTTATCTGGTTTAGGTTCATAGTAATTAGGGGTTTTATCAGAATTGGAGGTGTTTTACTGTCAAGCCATTATTTATCAGTTGTTCTAATGACTTGATGCCGATTTTGAGATGGGTTTCAGCATAGGTATTGGTTACTACGTTGTCGCTACTGGCTGTTTTTATTCCTTCGGGTACCATGGGTTGGTCAGATACCAATAGGAGGGCACCGGTGGGTATTTTATTGGCAAACCCGGTAATGAAGATGGTTGCAGTTTCCATATCAATGGCCATGGCCCTTACCTTGCGTAGATAGTCTTTAAATACTTCATCGTGTTCCCATACACGGCGGTTGGTAGTATATACGGTGCCTGTCCAATAATCATGGGAGAATTCACGTATGGCGGTTGAAATGGCTTTTTGTAATGCGAATGCTGGTAGGGCAGGAACTTCGGGTGGAAAATAGTCGTTGCTGGTACCTTCACCTCTTATCGCAGCAATTGGCAGTATCAGGTCGCCCACATTGTTTTTCTTTTTTAGCCCGCCACATTTACCCAGGAATAAGACAGCTTTGGGTTTTATTGCAGACAGCAGGTCCATCATTGTGGCAGCAGTAGGGCTTCCCATTCCAAAATTGATGATGGTAATTTCGCCATATGTAGCACATTGCATTGGTTTATCCAGGCCCACGATAGGTACATTGTGCATGGCTGCAAACATATTGACATAATTATCAAAGTTGCAGAGGAGGATATACTCGCCAAAATCTGATAATTGTTGTCCCGTGTACCTGGGCAACCAGTTTTCCACTATTTCCTGCTTAGTCTTCATGTGATAAAGATAAGGAATAGCTTATTTATTGGTAGGTTAAAAAATTTGTACGCTATTATTTAAAGGGAATCTCCCTATATCCTATTTGATTTACATGATGGTTTGCGGATTTTATAATTTTATTCTTATGTCCTTTCGTTTCGATGGGCGATGCCCATCGCTCTGGGATTGCGCCCGTTCAGGGCTTTCAAACTTGATTATCACATCCTCCCATGGCGATGCCATGGGCTAGTATATGGAGCCCTTTCAGGGCAATAAATTTTGATAATATATTTTCGTCTCAGTATTGCCCACCAAACCATCCAGTGAGGCACATGAAAAATAGCTTTTTCATCTTATTGCCCCAAGGGGGCTAAATACCATAGCCCATGGCATCGCCATGGGTACGTAAGATGGGTTAACACGATGGAAAAACACCAACAATTGCATTTGGGAGATTCGTTCATTAGGATTCATCCAAAAACAAAACCGGCAACCTTATTGGGATAAGATTGCCGGTTTACATTAATATTATTCAGACTTATTTCATAATCACCAGCTTTTGAGTCTGGGTTTTGCCATTTGAATCGAAACTTACAAAATAGATGCCTGGGGCAAGGGTGCTTACATCGGTTGTGATGTTTTGGTTTCCTTTTTGCAGGCTTATTGATTTGCTCAACAGTTGTTTACCACTTACTTCAGCTATTCTTAATGTACCGTTTCCTGCATCTTCACTATTTATCTGTGCAGTAAATGAAGTTGAAGCCGGGTTAGGATAAACATTGAATGATGCATTTGATGCAACTGGTGCATTGTCTACACCTACTCTGAATATTGAACCTAATGTATTGACTGTGGTATTGGTTTTAACAGGTTTATTATAATCGAAATAGATAGAAGCGCTATTGTGGAACTGTGTACCTACAGATAATCCGTTACGGATATGAATGGTATAAGTGAACATTGCATTACTGCGCATTTCATCGCTTGATTCTGCTGGCAAGTTGATATTAGGGAAGGTAAAGGTAGCTACCTTCTTTGAGCCAATTGGCTCAACCGTTACCGTGCCCTTATTAGACATATAAACAGGGCTAAGTGTTGTCCAGTCAAGATTGTCATCAAGAGTATCTTTTACAACGATATTTTCAGCCATATAAGATCCTGTATTCTGGAAGTGAACCATGTATTCTAATACTGAATCGGTATAAGAAATCAAACCTAATGGTCCGGTTCCTTTAGGGTAAACTTCTTTAAAGTTAGGGTCGAAAGAAGCAATAACTGTAGTAGTAAAATAGCATACATTATTCCATGGAGTATAATCAACTAACCAATGGGTAGATGGGGTGTCGTAAGAAACAGAGTCTTTTGTTACCACCTGGGTGCCTAATGGAATGTCGGTAGGCACATTGAAGTTCATAAAGAAATTCTGTGAACCACCGGGTGCTACACTTGGGAACCTACCCAAAGTATTGTAGTAGTTTGAACCACCAGCATAGATTAGGGACGGTACAAATGATGTTGGTGCTAATAACTGACCATCAGTTTTGTAGCCTGAGTATATTGAATCTTCCTGAACAGTACCATTATTGGTAACAATAGTTACTTCGGTATAAGTATGGCCTGGTATTGGGGCACTGTGCATATAGCTCCATGTACGGATTTGCATATCATGGATAGTATCAATAGCATTTGCAAAATTGAAAACAGCAGAACAACCAGATGTAGCAGTAGCAGTGAAAGGTTTATTATTGGTTTCGCATGCAGCTAATGGGTAGAAAGTCCTTACTGTTTCAGATATTACGTAAGAACCTGAAGGTACTTTGTAAGAATAATGACCACTATCATCGGTATAGGTATAACCACGGCCACTTATGTGAATCTGGATATGTGGTATGCCTG
>CANGSR010000341.1 GCA_947456055.1 Chitinophagaceae bacterium | reverse complement strand
ATGCTGCAATACACGTATAAGGTAAATCTAAAACATAGTGAAACCAAAAAGGAATGGGAGAAACTTGTTACTATGACAAACAAAGAAAAAGAATTACTGAAAATACTAAATTGTAGTGTATAAAATAGGGGGTAAACTCAGGTAATTAAACACTTTACGCTATCTGACTAGCGTCACATTCCCCTTCATTACCCGGTGAGTATGGTCTGGGTGGCTGATGACTACTAAGTATTGGTAGGTCTCCATATCCTGGGGGATATTATTGAATTTTCCATCCCAGCCTTGTTTAGGGTCAGTGGTATAAAATACACATTGTCCCCAGCGGTTAAATATCCTGAATTCTTCCAGCTTGCTGTATTTGAGATTACCTATCCTGAATACATCATTCAATCCATCACCATTAGGTGTAAAGGCCGCTTTGCAAGAATTCATTGTTGCCATATAATACATTTATGGTTGCAAATGCTGGGTCTTCGCAGTCATTTATGGTTTGGCTCAAATACCACCATGTGGTACCTACGATTGAATTATTGGGGGGCAGATGAATGTAGTATAGGGTTAATGGTAACTAGATAAGGGTGGATGAGGATTATCAGCCTATATACTTACGTAATCATTGTATTCATGGTATCACTTTATTTGGTCGTGTTCCTTACCTATTTAGCAACCTTTATTAACTTTGCCCTATGCCAACAGGGAAAATAATAATTGCTATTGATGGGTATTCGTCATGTGGTAAAAGCACTATAGCTAAAGAGCTGGCTACTAAGCTAGGTTACAACTATATAGACAGTGGAGCAATGTATAGGGCTATTACCCTGTATTTCCTGAGAAATAATGTTGACCTTACTAATACGGCAAGTGTTAGTGATGCTATCGCTAGCATCAATCTTACTTTTGAATTTAACTCCCTCACCCATAGCTCCGACATTCATCTAAATGAAGAAAATGTAGCTTCATATATTAGAGATATGCTTGTTTCGGATAAAGTAAGCGAGGTGGCAGCAATAAGGGAAGTGCGCACTTTTGCCGTAGCCCAGCAAAAGGAGATGGGGCGTAAAAAGGGTATTGTAATGGATGGGAGGGATATTGGCACAGCTGTTTTCCCTGGTGCTGAATTAAAAATTTTTATGACTGCCGATCCTGAGGTAAGGGTGATGAGGAGATTTAAAGAGATGTATGCTACCAACCATAATATTACCATAGAAGAAGTAAGGCATAACCTTGAATTGAGGGATTATATTGATAGTACCAGGGAAGAAAGTCCATTGCATAGGGCCAAAGATGCTGTGCTGCTGGATAATAGCAGTATGACTAAATCTGAACAATTAGAATTGGTTATCAGGTGGGTTAAAGAAAAGTCTGCATCATTAAGGTAAATACATCGCAAACACTGTTAATCTTATCTGGAATCGATAAGCTGGTACCAGCTATTATCTATACTACTTTCGGTATAATTTTATTTTTATCTATTTGGCTTTCAGTTTTTTAAATGGTTGGTTGGCAATATTTTAACTGCCAATTGATTAATTCACATCATGGTGGAAAGAAAATTAAAATAAATGCGGTTTTCTTGATTTTATTGTCTATCAAAAGAGGTTTGGTATTTGTTTTATCAATAAATTTGTTCTATTTTTCCACGTGGAATGCCAATTAGAATATTATTAATGCAATTTAATAATAGGGCTTGTTGTCTTCCATAGGTAAAATGTAGTCGAATTTATTTGATTACCACTTATAAATAACTGAAATATTAATATTTAAACATGAAGAAATTCTATCTTTTACTTTTAATGTGTTGGTTTGCGTTAACGGCAAATGCACAGGTTTCAGTGACCCTATATCCTGCGGCACCCGATGCGGTTGGCTCATTTGTTACAGGTAATTCAACTGCAACAGTAAGGACGGATAATACCATTGTTTCTACTGCACTTACCCAAAGAGGTTATGCGGTATTTGATCTCACGGGTATTCCCGCAGGTTCTACAATAGGTTCCTGTACTATTAACTGGTATGAAACGGTTACAGGTTCTGGCGCAGGTGGAGGTTGGCAAATAAACGGTTATGCAGGAGACCTTTCTACAATATTTACTCCGGCTACATTATTTGCTGCTATGTCTCCGGCCACACCTTTATCATCATTAACCTGGGGTGTTACTACCGGTAACATGTCCATTGCTTCTACTGCCGCAATTACTGCTTTCCTACAGGCAAATATTGGTACAAGGGTTTCTGTATGCTGGACAGGTGGTGGTACCAGAATTTATACTATATCTGGTGAAGGTGGGGTATTATCTACAACCGCAGTTAACCACCAACCATTTTTGAATATCAGTTATTGTGTACGTCCAACCGGTCTTACAGCAACAGCTACACCTAATCCATTATGTACAGGTGCAACCCTTACTTTAAGCGGAAGCGCTACAGGTGCTACCAATTATAACTGGACTGGCCCTTCTGCATATTCTTCTGCTGCCATGCCTTCTACCCTGGTTGTATCAGCTGCTTCGGCTGGTGTTTATACCCTGGCAGCTATCAACTCATGCGGCACATTTAGTGCCACAGCTACTACCACTACTGCTGCTGTGGTAGTTAATCCATTACCCGCAGTGCCATCAGGTTCAACTGCAGTATGCTCTGGTGGTGGGACAACTACACTTACCGATGCATCAGGTACTGGTACCTGGACAAGTAGCAGCACCACAAACGCAACCATTGATAATATTACAGGCTTGGTAACAGGTATTCTTGCGGGTACTACCACTATCCAGTTTACATTAAACTCCACTGGATGTTCAATAACCTCGGTTGAGACAATTAATGATGCACCGGCTGCCATATCAGGTCCTACAAATGTATGTGTTGGGAGTACAATTACTTTAACTGATGCATCATCAGGTGGTAACTGGACAAGTACTGCCGGTACCGGAACTGCATCAGTTGGCGGGGGATCTGGTATTGTCACGGGTAGTACTGGAGGTACCGCTACTATTAATTATACAATACCCGGCTGCCCGGCGGCAACTTACCCTATAGTAGTTGACCCATTGCCTGCACTTATAGGTGGTGCAACCAATGTTTGTCTTGGGTTTAATACCACACTCACAAATGGTACTTCTGGTGGTACATGGTCAAGTTCTAATGCTACGATAGCCTCAGTTGGTTCCTTAACAGGCATAGTAACAGGTAATGCCGTGGGTGGTGTTACTATTTTTTATACCCTTCCTACAGGATGTCAAATTAGCACACCATTTACTGTAAATCCAAATCCGGCACCGATAGGAGGGCCTACTTCGGTTTGTCCGTTTGGAGGTTTAACTATTACTTTATCTGATGCAACAGGTGGTGGAACCTGGAGCAGTAGTGATTTATCTAAGGCAACCGTAGTTGCGGGAACTGGTGTTGTTACCGGATTAGTTACCGGAGTGGTTGATATTTCTTATACAATCACGGCAACAGGATGTTATGAGGTTGCTCCAATTACAGTTTATCCTTTGCCAGCCAGGCCAGTTGGTATGACTAATACAGTTTGCCAGAATAGTACCATCACACTAACAGATGCAGATCCGGGTGGGGAATGGACAACAAGTAATGCAGGTATAGCAACAGTAGGTAGTACTACAGGTATTGTTTCGGGTACGGGGGCAGGTAATGTTCTTATTTATTATACTTTACCTACTGGTTGTTACGATACAGCTCAAATTCATGTAAATGCAGCTCCACTTTCTGTTATAACTCCAGGTGGGCCTACTACATTCTGTACCGGCGGGTCAGTATTATTAGTAGCTTCAGGTGGTGGTGCATCTTACCAATGGTACAACAATGGTATAGCCATCCCTACCGGTACAAGTTCAAGTTACATGGCTACCACTTCTGATACATTTACTGTGAAAGTGACCAATGCCCTTGGTTGCAGCGCAGTTTCTGCTCCGGTAAAGGTTACAGCATCTATCAATGCAGTTATTAACAGTAGTTCTGCTACTTCATTCTGTATAGGTGGCAATACAGTTCTTACTGCAAATACAGGCGGGGTTGTTGGTTCTATTAATTACCAATGGATGAAGAATAACTTATTAATTCCTGCTGCAACTTTGGTTAATTACTATGCAAATACCAGTGGTAGCTACCAATGTATAGTTACTATTTCAGGTGGTTCAGGCAGTTGTGTTGATACCACACCATCCCAGGTTGTAAATGTAAACCCATTGCCAAACCCTGTAGCTACATTCAATGGGGTTACTGTTAGTACATCAAATACTTATGCAAGTTACCAATGGTTTATCAACACAATAGGTATTGCAGGTGCTAACACCTATACATACCTGCCAGGTGTAAACGGTGGTTACAAAGTAAAAGTTACAGATATTAATGGCTGTAGCAATTACTCAAATACTGTACAGGTATCAGTTGTTGGGGTTAGCCAGGTTAACAAAACAGATGTAAAAGTTTATCCTAATCCAGCCAATTCAATATTACATATTGAGTCTGCCGAAGAAATACATGCGATAATTACTGGTATTGAAGGTAGGATAATGATTGATGAACCTAATGCAAAGAATATCGATATTAGCCATTTAGCAAATGGATTATATCTTATTACCCTTTATAATGCAAATGGAGAGAGGATTTCTCTCCAGAAATTGGTAAAGGAATAAGCAAACAACACTAAGGAGTTTTTAGAATTAAAGGAGTATAAAGTAGTTTTACAAAAATTAATACTTATTAAAATGAAAAAATCATTTAAAATCTTATCGGTCCTTTGTCTTATTTTTTTAGGTTTGAATAAGACAAGTTATGCACAAACTACAACATTTGTGTATACAGGATCCAGGCAAACCTATACTATCCCTGTGGGTATTTATTCCATTAGTATTGATGCTAAAGGTGCCCAGGGCGGTGTTGCGGGCTCAGGTATTGGTACTTCAGCTGCCGGTAAAGGCGGGCGAGTGCAAGGAATATTACCTGTAACCCCGGGTCAGGTATTGAATATTTATGTGGGCGGATGCGGCCAGGCAGGTATATCTGGTGGCGTGGCAGGTGGCTACAATGGTGGTGGTGCGGCTGCGGGCTGGAGCATCTATTCAGGTGGCGGTGGCGGAGGTGCTACCGATATCAGAATTGGTGGTACTGCTTTGACCAATAGGGTTATTGTTGCCGGTGGTGGCGGTGGTACAGGTTATTATACTATAAACCGTTGTGGCGGTGATGGTGGCGGTCTTATTGGTGCCTCTGGTTGTACTTCAGGTACTGGCGTTGCTGGTGGTGGTGGTACACAGGTAACTGGTGGTGGTGCCGGTACATTTTCTGGTTATACCCCAGGTTCAGCAGGTGCATTAGGAGTTGGTGGTGGCTCAGCCACAACAGGTTCTTTGTATATATCCGGTGGTGGCGGTGGTGGATATTTTGGTGGTGGTTCCGGTTGTGCAGGTGGTGCAGGCGGTGGATCCTCTTACACCGACCCTT
>CANGSR010000340.1 GCA_947456055.1 Chitinophagaceae bacterium | reverse complement strand
GTTTGATGACCTTAAACGCACTGACGGTGACAACCCTACTATTGGGATAATTCTTTGCAATCAAAAGGATGAAACTGTTGTCAAATATTCCATCCTTAATGGCAATGAACAACTTTTTGCTACTAAGTATAGATTATACTTGCCTACAGAGCAAGAGTTAATTGCAGAAATAACAAGAGAAAAAAAACTGATTTCCGAAAAATTGTAAGTGGAGAATTGAAACATGAGTAAAATTTACATGTATTATAATTCTCAATACCAAACCATCCTAGAATTTTTGCAGTATTAACAGCAAATCTTAATCATTTTTTTCAGTGTCACAATTCATCATTGTGAATTTCAGCACCATTTGGTCTTCGGTAAAGTATTTGCCCTTCCATTTTATTGCATTTTGTTCTGTACCAAATGTCTCAAAACCAAATTGTGTGTACAGTTTCTTCGCTCCCGTATTTGTTGCAATCACAGTTAGGTTAATCTGTTCTATGTTGTCAATTTTTCTCACCATGTCTATTAAAGATTCTATGAGTTTTTTGGCTATGCCCATTCCACGGTACTCATTGGAAACATACATCCTGAATAAAATCCCTTTATGACGCAATTTCTCTCTATCATGCCCATCCCGGGCAAAACTAACAATGCCAGCCAAATGCCCATCACAATATGCCCCAAGGGTAAAACTATCTTCCCTATCATGGGTGGGGAATGGTGAATACAAATCATCATCAGGACTTATCCTAAAGTTCTCTTCATCGTTCCGTAAGCCAATGGCTAAAAACTCCTTATATGCTTTTACTTTATCGGATTTGATTTCAATTATTTCCAAGTGCTCCATTGCGATTCTTATTGAGATTAGGAACGTTGGAAATTAGGTTCTATTGCGCCGAAAAAAGGTGGGATTAAGAATAATTAACTTAATCTGGACTAATAAACAAGGGGTGTCTCAAAATCGCTTTTGAAACACCCCATTTTGTTTTGTTCTCGACAGTTAGGGAAAATAATTTAACAATGAAAAAACGCCTCGTTTTGGTTTAGTATTTTGCCGGTTTTGTTAGTTTAAGTTGAGGGCCATATTGGCTATTTTCTCCTCTTTTACTATTCTTCCCTTAGCATTATCTGCATAGTACACATTGTCATCTCCGTCTGCTACAAAGCAATTGGGGTTAATGTGATTCATTAGGGAAGCAGCCATGTTGGTGGCTTTTCCATTTCCTGATGTAGTGCTTGTTAGTTGAATTGTAGTGGTCATAATAGCTCATTTTTGTTATTGCAAGATTACGGCAGCCAACTATAGTTTATAGAGTCCGGTTAGCGAAAGCGGGTTTTGGGTTAGTGAAATGCTGAATTGGTGATAGTTGACAGCATTTGATCGGATGTAATAATTAAGAATCCCCCAACCATTAGGTTGAGGGATTCTTGCCTGAAATTTAATATGCTTGAGAATTGTTTATTTGATGGATTATAAACCATTTATTTAATTGGTCTCTGTCTCCACTGTTTGCAAACATTTTATGTAAACAGGCTTTCCCTGATTCGTTCTATTTATTCTTAGGCTGCTTTTTAGTTCTTTGAAATTTGAACTATGCATACCTGCATGTATCATTCTTATGAAAAGTATTGTTATTAACATGCGTTTATTTTTTTTGTTGATTACGATACAAAGATGGGGTGAGATTTGACGGGCATAAGTAGTGAACTAGTGAAAGGGTGTTTTGGGTAAGTGCTATTTCAGAATAAGACTTTCACTAACCGAAAATGCACTTTCACTAACCGGACTAGGTTATTACCTATGGAATTTTATCTTTGTCCAGATGTTCTCTCTCCTCCGTTTCTTATTAGTAGGTTTGCTTATAGCATGCAGTTTTCTGGCCCTTGGGCAGGATCCCTACTATACCAGTATCAATAAATTGAGCGGTCTGCCATCAAATACTATCTATGATATTTTTCAGGATAGTAAGGGTTTTATTTGGATAGCCAATAATGAGGGCCTAACCAGGTACGATGGGTTTGAATTCACCACCTATATTCATCGTAACCAAACCTCACGTAGCGGTAATCAGATTAAGGAGGATAAGTATGGCCGTATATGGTACAAGAATTTTGATGGTTACCTATATTATGTGGAGAATGATAGCCTGCAACCCTTAAAGCAGAACACACCAATTGGTGATGCCAGCTATGCCATACTGAATAATCGGATCTTGGTATTGCAAAAAGATGGAGTTGATTATTATGATGTAAAAACGCTCAATCGGTCCTATCTAAAGAAATTGGACCAAAACATGACGTTCACAGGGTCTCAACTGCAATATAAGGGTAAATTTTATCTCGTATTTGAGGATTGTCTATTGGAGTTGGATGAAAATGGTCATGTTCAATCCAAAGGCAAGATGCCGCCTTTAAGTCTTATAGGTGGAAAAAATGGGGTAATGTTGGTGGATGGATCGGGAATTAATAGCGCCTGTTTTGAAATTACTGAAAATGGCATAAAGGAAAAAATTTCACTCCGCCATATTAAATACGGGCACGGTATGTCCTATTGCAATAATATTAACTGGTTTTTTACACCCAATGGTGTATGGGCATATGATGACCAGGCAAAAAGTATAAATAATGATCAGCCATTTTATGCATCAAAAAGCATATCCTCTATTTTACACGACCGTGATGGCAACTATTGGCTGGGTACCCTTAATGAAGGCATATTATTCGTACCGGACCTTGGCACTAAGTTGTTCGAGACTCCAGGCTATGTACCTAATATCTTGTCTACCTCAGGTAAAAAATTATTTATAGGCACTAAGGACAACGCCTTGTATACCTATGATTTGGCCAGTGGGCAGTTTGAAAAGAAATTCCAGGACAAACTGAGGCATGAAGTCATTTGTGTTCTTGCTGACCCCGTGAATAACCTTTTTAGCTTTTCGTCGACTCAGTTGTTTGTATGCGATACTAGTTTTAAAAATGTTAAAGGATATAAGTCCAATTCCATTAAAGATTTAGTAATTGTAGACCGCAAATATTATGCCTTTGCTGCTTCGGGCATGATTGGTTTGTTTAAGGTTAGAAGCGACATTGCAAGCCCGTTTGATAGCCTGTACAACAAATACCTAAAGGACGGAATGGAAAATATGGCAACCATTATTGAGTCCACCAGGGGAAGGGATGTAGCATATAGTTCATCAACAGGGCGCATTTATGCCGGTACAGGTAAGGGGTTGTATATCATTGACACCAATGGCGCAAAAGAATTAAAGCGGGATGGAGCAATTATTTATTGCAAGAAAATGATCAGCTACCGCAATAATATCTACCTGCTAACTCCCCAAAACAGGGTAGTTGAGATTAATAGTAAAAATGAATTCAGGGATATTACCTTGCCGGGTGACAATGAGCAATATATAAATATGAAACTTGCAGGGAATAACCTCTACCTGTTAGCCACATCGGGTATCAGGGTATTAGATACAATTACTGGTAATGCAAAAATATTACATCTTCATCCTGCCATACGCAGTGAAGAGATAAATGACCTTGAGGTGGCAGAGGGCCGGTTGATATTCTCTACCGAACGGGGCTTGCTGGTGGTAGGGAATAGTATTGCTACCCAGGCCGAAATTCCACCCACTTTCATTATCAACAATTTGCTGGTGAATGGCAATAAAGTTGCCAAAGACAGTAATTTAGTATTTGCATACAAGGAAAACGATATTGAGCTTAGCTATTCCATCTTGTCGTTCAGTACTGATAATAGGTATAAGTTATTTTACCAGATAAATGATGGCAAATGGCAACAGAATTCTTCCGTTACCCGAACACTGAAACTCGCATCTCTTGCCCCAGGTAGCTATACTGTTGCATTCAAGCTGGGGCTGGCTGATAGCGATAAGTTCTTTCCGGCAGGGTCTGTGAAATTCACTATCCGCAAACCATTCTGGATGGAGTGGTGGTTTCTGGGTGGGTGCGTGGCAATAGTGGCGGTAAGTGGTTTTGCATACAACCGTTGGCGCACCCTACTAATGAAAAAACAAAACCAACTGGTGGTCGAAAAGATAGAACTGGAGCGTAACCTTCGCAATTCTATGCTCACTTCTATACGGTCGCAGATGAACCCCCACTTTTTTTATAACGCCCTTAATGCCATACAGTCATTTATTTTTGCTGATGATAAGCGGAGTGCTGCCACCTACCTTGTAAAACTCTCAAAGCTCACTCGCCTCATTTTAGAGATGTCGGCTAAAGAAAGCGTGAGCCTTGACGAGGAGACAGATGCTCTTAAGTTGTACCTGGAATTGGAACAAATGCGATTCAGCGATGATTTTAATTATGAACTACATATAGGTAGTAATGTAGACGGAGATATGGTGAAAATACCACCAATGATAGTGCAGCCATATGTAGAGAATGCAATAAAACACGGGTTGCTACACAAAAAGGGAGGTAAATACCTGCGCATAGCATTTGAAAAGATTGCAGAGGACATTAGGATAACCATTGATGACAATGGTATTGGCAGGGAAAAGGCAGATGAGCTCAACCAGATAAAAAAGGAGAAGCATAATTCATTCTCTACCGAGGCTAATAGTAAACGTATAGAATTATTGAATAAAGAAAGCGGCAGGAATATTGGAGTTGTGTATATAGACAAAAAGGACAACAATAATACTGCGATGGGTACAACCGTAATTATTACCATTCCATTAAATAGTAGAAAATGATAAAAGCGATTATAATTGATGATGAGGTAAGGGCACGCAGCCTACTGGCTACAATGCTCAAAGAATATTGTGCTGATATAGAAGTAGTGGCAAGTTGTGAAGACTTACCAAATGGAGTAAAGGCTATTAGAAAGCAAAAGCCTGACCTTGTATTTCTCGATATTGAAATGCCAGGGCATAGCGGGCTTGAACTGCTCGACTTTTTCGACGAGCAGGAGATTAATTTCTCCATCATTTTTATAACTGCCTATAATAGCTATGCGATACAAGCTTTTAAGCTATCGGCAGTTGATTACCTGCTCAAACCCGTAGAGCCCGAGGATCTTGAAAATGCAGTAGAGCGTTTTAGGAGGAGAAATACAAAGGACAAAAACAGCCTGGTGACGCTAAGGGAAAATCTGAAGGAAGAAGGCCTGGATAAAATTGCAGTACCAGATTCTAATTCTATTAAGTTTCTGAAGCTTGATGATATACTTTTCTTTAAGGCCGACAATACCTATACTGAAATTGTTTTTTTGGACAATAACAAACTGGTCATTAGCCGCACACTAAAAAACCTTGAGGATACCTTGGCTGGAACACCCAATTTCTTCCGCTGCCACAAATCGTACATTGTAAATATGAAGTACCTCACCGATTATGTGAAATCAGATGGTGGTTACCTGGTAATAAAAGGCAAGCACCAGATACCAGTTTCGGCCGATAAGGTACAGGACCTAATGAGCCAGGCAGCTTTTGTAAAGCGGTAGGGTGG
>CANGSR010000339.1 GCA_947456055.1 Chitinophagaceae bacterium | reverse complement strand
GGCAGTTCCGGATGTCCCTGTCGGAACATTGCATACAACCACTATCTTTATTATTAAAAATCAATTATTTATATAGGCGGTTATGTTCACTTTGTTGCTGAACCTCAGCGCGATGAATCCGGAACAACGGGTGATTTATGTAAACACAAGTGATCCTGCGGAACATTTGGGCCAGTTGAGGGTAATATTACCTTGTTAGCATATTTTGAGGCTGCGATGGCGCTTTTTTAGTGCCATCGCAGTGATGTGCATGGGGAGGTGGTTATGTTGGGGAAAGCCCAATAGCATGCCTGCCGATGAATGGTGCTATCGCCACTAGTACCCAATAGCATTAGAAATGCTGGGGCCACAATCCTTTTTCTTATTCCACAACCACTTCCAGCCCGCCTGAGTTTATGGCAGGGGGGAGTTCTCCACATTTGACTGATAGGTAGAGGTGGTATTTTCCCGGCTTCTCTGGCACAGCTACTGTTACTGTGGATGGCTGTGGATTATTGAGTATACTGTTGTAAATTCTGAAGTCGGTATCGGCTTCTTTTATCATTTTACGGTCATCGTAATAGTGCAGGTGTATGAAGGCGGGGTAGTCTTTGTTCGATTCAAAGTCTATATTGTTATTGCCTATTTTTTTTATTAGGAAGGGGATATTGATGAAGCTGCCTACCCGGGCTTTTACTGTTTTTTGGGTGAAGGTGATTTCTACATTGCTAGCCGACCTGAAATTGTTGATGGGCCATTCCTGGTAGATGCCACGGACGGTGGGGAAGCGGGTATGGCCGTATACATCTTAATTGGGCACCAAAAACACATCCCTGCCCTGCCATTGGTTTTCCAGGTTCCAGATATAATACTGGTCTTTGCGGCCCATCATATTATTAAGGGTAAAGGTAGGGTCGCCGGTATAAAATTCGTATTCCGAGGCGTATTGGTAAGAGTTCATAAATAATACTGGCCTGCCTGCAGCATGTTCTTTTACTGTACCTGCCCAGCTTTTATAACCATGAAAATCGTTTTCGAACTGCCATTTCTGGGGTAGGAAATCGTAGACCATAAATATCCTCACGATGAGGATGAGCAGGAGGGTGGGTAGGAGGGTGACCCTTAGTAATTTATGGTAGCCCTTGTTTTCAGCTAGTTGTTTGTAGCCCAGATAGAGCAGGGGGATGAGGACTATGATTACCCAGTTTATCTCCACCCGGCCCTTAAAGGTCATAAGGGTGAAGAAGATGATGACCCCAGCAAGGTTGTATTTCATGGCCTTATCGAACAGGTCGGTGGGTTTGTATTTAAAGGCATTGTACATGAGTACTGTGCCCACCACAGGGCCAAAGAATACCAATAAGGTGCCCAGGTAGCTAAGTGTGAGTTCGATAGAGTATTGCTCGTGTGCCCGCTTGAATAGCTGGAAAACTATACTTGGGAACCCGTGCTGGTATTGCCAGAGCACATGGGGTACAAACAATAAGCCCGAAACCAGGGCTATGAGCCAGAAACGGGCAGTTTTGAGTAGTGCCAGATGAGATAATACAGTAAAGAAGACCACCAGGATGCCATGGTATTTGCTGAGTAAGAGTAGGGTGATATTTATGGATAATAGCAAGGCCAATGCAGTTCCGGGCTTATTAAGGTATTGCCGGTATAGGTAAAAGAAGGTGGCACTGAATAGGAGGAGGGGGGTATCTGGAACGGTCATAAACCCATAAAAGTGGAGGATGCCTATGGAGAGTATGCTGGCATAATACACGATTAATTGGCGGGGATTGATTAGGCGCTCCAGGATATAAATAAAGGCGGTGGTAGAAAACACGGTTAGTAACCGGGCACCCAATTCGCTTTTAAACAAGAGGTAGCCTGGCATGATGAAAGCAGCTATAGCCGGTGGGTGGTCGAAATAGCCCCATGCCAGGTGTTGTGACCAGGTCCAATAATAGGCTTCGTCGGGCAGGAGTTGGGTGAAATTGGCCTGCAGCAAAGATAATACCACCCAAAACAGGTAGAACCCGGGTTTGAGCCAGGGTTTATTAAATGAGGGGAAGATATCAGTGTTGGCCATTTAATGGATTGATGAATGAGACAATAATAAAGCAATTTGGCGGGATTTGGAAAAATGGGCTTTATTGAGGTTATAATTTAAGTAACCAAACTCCCAAATTTTATTAACGCAAAAGGTGGAATACATGGAAGTACTATATTTGCATCAAACTGTGTTCTATGAAACAATTGTCAAAACTGGCGTTTGCATTATTGGTTGTCCTTTTTAGTACTTACAATGCCGAAGCCAAAAAAAGTGTCCGCCACCGTGATCTGGAGTTGAAAGGCGGGTTGAATTTCGAAAACATGCATGGTGAGGGTTCAGGAACGAGCTACAATGTAGGCGGCCATGCTGGTATTTCGGCAGGTGTCAGAGATAGGTTTTTGGGTCTTCAAGGTGAGTTGGTAGTTAGTACAGCAAAGTATAATTACAGTAATCCAGGTAGCAGTAGTACTCTTTTTAGTATAAAAAATGTTTATCTTAATGTGCCTTTATTGGTAGAAGCCCGTCTTTACAGCAATTTATGGCTACAAGTAGGACCGCAGTATACTTTCCTGCTCAACTCTAAGTATGAAAATGGTGGTAAAACAGATTTCTTTAGTCCGGGTGCTTTCTCGGGTGTAATAGGTGCGCAGCTATTCCTGCCTTATAACCTGGCTTGTGGTGCCCGCTATGTTTTTGGGCTGAGTGACTGGAATGTACATTCTGGTTCGACAAGCAGTAGTAGCTGGAATATGCGTTCTTTACAGTTGTTTTTGGCGTTTAGGTTGAAATAGGAGTGTGGGTTTTAGGGGGAAATGATTATGTGAAGATTGATAATTGATCTTCCATTTATCAACAAGAATCAAAAATTGTCGATACTACAATACTTTAATTTCATCTTCGCTTAGGCCGGTAAGTTTAGCAATTTTAGGAATACTCATCGCATCTTCAAGCATACTTTTAGCTATTTCTATTTGCTTTTCTTTAGCTTTTTGTTGTGCCTTTTCGGCAGCATATTTTTCCTTGCCCTCTTCACCCATTCTAATACCTTTATCAATACCCGAAAGTTCGCCCTCAAGAAATTTGGTGCTCATTAGGCTTTGATTGTCCCGCCAATATATAAGGTCGGCTTCATACTCATGCATTGCTTCCTTACTGAGTTTCAACTTATCCAGCTCTTTTTTGGCTTCCAGCAATCCCTTCGCAGTGCTTCCATCTTTTACTTCTTCGTTCTTTAGGAAATTAATCCATTCATCAAGGGTATTTCGGGAGATATTATCGAAATTGTTTATTTTTATTATGTAATATTCGGGGTAAATCCGTTCAATATGTTCAGCATTAAATACTTTCTTTTCCTGGTCCGATAAGCTTAGTTTGTTTTTGGTATGTATGCCAATGAAATTGGTAAAACCATGATAGATATAATCATCCCCGTGGCCAAGATTGAAGTAAACGATATTTACAGATATTATCTTTTTGATTTTACTGTAAACCATTCCTTCAGCCATATTATCCACAACAAGTTTGGATGAACCAAACAACATACGCATCAGGTAATCGTGGGTATAGTTACTTTGTACTTCAATAATGATTAGTTCGCCTTTGGAATCCTGAACCAATACATCCACACGGTTCATTTTATTATCTAAACTTTCCTTATTGCTTTCGCTTTCCAGAATGCTCTCGATAATAATATCTTCCCCAAGAAGTTCGCTCAAAAAACCTTCTAGTATGCTGAAATTGGCCTTGTTTCGTAACAGCCTTTTTATAGCCCAATCGAATCGGATGGTATTTCTCATTGGAGGTAAAATCTAGTAATGCAAAAATAGGAAACCTGGATTAAATATACACTGATTATATTCAATAAGATACTACCTGTTATTTTTGCCCTGCAACATAGGTACGAATGAAAATGCACCCATGTTTTCTTCTGTAAGGCTACCATCGGCTTGCTTGGTGATTCTAAGCATTTGCTGCTTACCATCGTCGCCTACTGGTATTACCATAATACCTCCTGTTTTTAATTGTTCCACCAGTTTTGGGGGTATGAATGGAGCTCCGCAGGTAATTAATATTTTATCGAAAGGGCCATAGGAGGGCAGACCCTCAAATCCATCGCCATAGAATCGTTTTATATTGGGGAAATTTTTCAGGAAAAAGAACTGGCCTACATAGTCGTAAAGTGCCCTTTGCCTTTCTATAGTGAACAGGGTATAACCCAGCTGGGCTATTACACATGCCTGGTAGGCACTGCCCGTGCCAATCTCCAGCACTTTATCGAATTTTTTTAGTTCCAGTAATTCGGTTTGGCGGGCTACCGTATAGGGCATTGAAATAGTTTGCCCTGCTGTAATGGGGAATGCACGGTCTTCGTAAGATTGGCGTTCAAAGGCAGGATCGAGGAAAAAGTGGCGGGGTATTGCTTCTATTGCAGCCAAAACACGTTCATCTTTTATTCCTTTATCACGAAGTACCTGTACAAGTTGTTTCCTTAGCCCCTTGTGCAGATAATTATCATCTTTAGGCATTGAGTGCAGCATGGTGCAAATGTAATGGCTGGGAGGCAGATTTGACTGATTTAGGCTATCCTAGTTTACATCAAAATTATTGCAAAGTGGGAATAAATGAATGAATTAGCGCTTAACCAATTTAACTACCTGGTATTGGGTAGCAGACGTGGCTTTTAGAGTATATATGCCAGCAGGCAGGTTTGGCACTGATAATTTTATGGGTGTATTATAGCCAATATATACCACAGCCTGTGAGTTGTATACCTGATGCCCCTGAACGTCGAGGATAACGAAAGATGCTATTTGGTTATCATTGGCTGATATCAATAAATTAAGGTCATCATGAAATGGGTTTGGGGAGGGTATTACCCAGTTTGTACTGCTAAAAGCCGGTGGTACGTCTTTTATATCAAGCCAGTTATTGACACATTCAAAATCCGGTATGCCATAACCTAATTGTTCGCCGGGATTGGAGTAAGAGCTGGCACAATGAATCATGGCCTGCCTTATTTGGTATGGCGTAGAATTAGGGTTGGCCTGCATGAGGCATGCTGCCCAGCCTGCCATTTGTGGGGTGGAAACCGATGTGCCCGAGGCCGTAGTCATACCAGTAGATGTACCTGCATTGAGGCAATAGGTGCCTACACCCATGCCGCAGATGTCGGGTTTAATGCGGGAGGCAGCATTAGGACCGTAACCACTGAAAGCTGCAATATTGCCCGACAAATCTACAGCCCCAATGGTGAGTGCACTATCGGCATCACCCGGGGTAAGGATATGTGTTCCCCAGCCGGGTACTGCAGGTGCGCCATCATTGCCGGCAGTGGCTACAAATAAGATCCCCTTTTTGGTTGCCATGTTAGCGGATTTGGCACCAAGTGTGGTTTTGCCATCAAGAGAGTCGAATACCTGGCCCTCAGTTGGGTTATCCCATAGGTCATAACCAAGTGATTCGGT
>CANGSR010000338.1 GCA_947456055.1 Chitinophagaceae bacterium | reverse complement strand
TTATTAAATTCCTCATCGGTTAGCAAAAACTTATCAGCTAGCTCTATTGATGAATGCTGTTTGTTGTATTCGGTAGCATAATCAAAAAGGTAATTTTTGGTATACATGGTAGTAGCTATTAGACTCATTGGTTCTTCTTTAATAATTATATCAGGGTCTACACCACCACCACTTTTCACAATCCTGCCACCCTTGGTGCGGTATGATTTCTTTAGTGAATCCGGCACATTACCTACACTCCCATCCGGATTTCTATGGGTATAATCAAGTGCCTGTATGCAACGCCCACTTGGGGTATAATATTTAGAAATGGTCACTTTAAGGCGTGCATTAAATGCCAGCGGACGAGTTATTTGTACCAACCCCTTACCATACGAACGCTCACCAATAATTACTGCTCTATCCAGATCCTGCATAGTACCTGCTACAATTTCAGATGCCGAAGCTGATGAGTGGTTTACCAAAATAGTCAATGGTAAATCTTTATTCCAAATCTTGCCAGGGGTTTTATATTCTCTGTCCATTTCGGGGAGCTTACTCTTGGTACTCACCACTAATTGACCTTTATCTACAAACATATTGCAGATGCCTACAGCCTCATCTAGTAAACCACCTGGGTTATTCCTCAGGTCAAGTACCAATCCTTTTAAAGCTGGTTGGGTACGTTTTAAACTATCAAATGCATCCTTAACCTGGTTGGCACAATTCTGGGTAAACTGGGTCAACCTTACATAGGCTATATTCTTTTGTTCTCCTATCAGGCTGTAATAAGGCACACTCGAAATTTCTATTTCACCCCGGGTTACCATTTTTTCAGAAGTAACCTGTGAGAAGGCATCCTTAACCTTTATGGTTATTTGGGTTCCCGGAGAGCCTTTCAGTAAAACACTTAAATCTTCAATAGTCTTTCCTTTCACAGGTTTATTATCAATGCTGATAATCATATCACCTGGATGCAGGCCTGCTTTTTGCGATGGGCTGTTTTCATAAACATCACCTATAAATATATCATCGCCTTTTTTGCGCATACTAGCACCAATGCCACCGTACTTACCTGTTGTCATAAACTCATATTCCTCTATGTCCGACTCTGTAATATAATTAGTATAAGGGTCAAGGTCGGCAAGCATAGCATCCACTCCTGTCTTCACCATTTTACCTGGTTCAATAGGGTCTACATAAAATGCGTCTAGCTCCTTAAAGAGGTTGGCATAGATATCCAGATTCTTTGAAATTTCGAAATATCTGTCGCTTGACTTCCCATGTGTAAAGAAAAACGCAGTGGCAGCAACAGCTACTCCTGCCACAAAGCCTTTGGCATTCTTAATTTTCTTAAAAACCATCATAATACTATCCCTGACATTTTAATAAGGCAAAGTACGAGATTAAATCCTATCTAAGCAGGTGGCAAATAATAAATTCTTCATAAATCGGATGCTTTAACCTAATTTTAAATCCAATTTCAGAAACATGGTACTTAATTTGTACAATAGGGGTATGAAGAATTTTAAACCGCTTTTGGTTATAGTATCCTTGTTATTCATCGCCAATCATGGTCTAGCCCAAAAATCCTTTGCAGAAGGCACCATAATTTATAATGTAAAGCTCCTTACTCCCGATAATAAATCGATAAAGGGCAAGTATACATTTACCTTCAAAGGTGGGCAAATCAGGAAAGACCTAAGCCTAAGTAACGGGTATGAAGATGTGTTATTGATTAACACCAATACCGGAACTGTATACTCCCTACAAAACAGACTCAATAAAAAATATGCCATAGAACTAAATATGGCTGACATGAAAAAGAAGCAGGAAAAGTTCAGGGGATTTAAATTGGTGAATGAGGCAGCTAATAAGGAAAATATTGCCGGCAATGCAGCCTATCATGCCAACATAAAATATAGTGATGGCACTACAGGTGATATAATCTATACAAAGGAATGGCAACCTGCATCACAAATTGTTTTTGAAAGATTTCCAGAGGCAAATTTCCTTCCATTAAAATTCTCGTACAATGAATCGGCAGATGTCATCATGGAGTTCGAAGCTCTGCAGGTGGTACCTGGTCCGATTGAAAATGCGGTATTCAGGATACCTACCGATTATAAAATGATATCGAATGCCGAATATAAGGAATTGAGCAAGTAATCATTAAGAATAACAACGAAATGGCGTCACGGAATTAATGAAAAAAGAGGTAAAATCTTATATCACCTTTACTCGAACGGAGCGTTTTGGTCTTATTGCTTTATTATCTCTACTAGCTTTATTGACAATTGTTAGACTATCACTCCCCTACTTTATTCAACCCAAAGAAGACAAGCAAAAAAATGAGGCCCTGGTGACTGCGTGGGAGCGGTTTAAAGAATTGCATCCTGATAATACCTCCCGAATAAAGAAAGACTATCAGGATGTAGGTGATGATAACCCCAACCCATTGCCTGATATCATCAACCTAAATAATGTCGATTCCGCCACACTGGTAAGATTAAAAGGGATTGGTCCGGCAACCGCCCACCTTATAATAGAACACCGAAAAAATGAAGGTCCATTTGTTACAGTAGACCAGCTGAGTGAATTGCGACATTTCCCAGATACCTTAATGATATTATTAAAACAGCATCTAGTAATTGGACCAATTGATACTATTAGAAATTGAGTTTAAGCCAACCATATAATTACAAATCGATAATCAATAATAATCCAAAAAAAATGTCGTAAAATTGCGGCAATTATTACTTTGACACTCTCTTTTATGGATTTTACATATTCTGAAGCTCAGATTTCTATTGCGGAAATGATCCGTGACTTTGCCAACAAACATATTCGTCCTGATATGATGGTTTGGGATGAAACTCAAAAATTCCCAATCGACCTTTTTCATAAAATGGGAGAACTGGGTTTGATGGGTGTTTTAGTTCCTACTGAATATGGCGGTTCTGGTTTGGGTTATTTTGAATACATAACTATCATTAGCGAAATTGCTAAAGTTTGTGGTTCAATAGGTCTTTCAGTTGCTGCACATAATTCATTGTGTACCGGTCACATTATGTACTTTGGTAACGAAGAGCAAAAGAGGAAGTATTTACCAAAACTAGCTTCAGGTGAGTGGATTGGTGCTTGGGGTTTAACCGAAGCCAATACAGGGAGTGACGCAGGTAATATGCGTTGCCAGGCTGTGAAAGATGGTGATGAGTGGGTTTTGAATGGCACAAAAAACTGGATTACCCATGGCATCAGTGGTAATGTAGCCGTAGTTCTTGCCCGTACAGGCGAACCACGTACTAAAAATAATACAACTGCATTTATTGTAGAGCGTGGAACTCCAGGTTTCGCTGCAGGCAAAAAAGAAAATAAATTAGGCATGCGTGCCAGCGAAACCGCTGAATTAGTATTCGATAATTGCCGCATTTCTGATGCTCAGCGTATGGGTCCTGTAGGTGATGGTTTCCACCAGGCTATGAAAATTTTGGATGGCGGTCGTATTTCTATTGCATCTCTTGCATTAGGTATTGCCAAGGGTGCATACGAGGCTTCATTAAAATATTCAAAAGAGCGTCACCAATTCGACCAACCTATTTCTAATTTCCAGGCTATTGCCTTTAAATTAGCAGATATGGCTACCCAGATTGAGGCTTCTGAAATGCTCATTTATCAAGCAGCAGACCTTAAAAACCGTGGCGAAAAAATGACCAAGGAATCAGCAATGGCTAAATACTATGCTTCGGAAGTTGCTGTTAGGGTTTCTACTGATGCTGTACAGATTTTTGGTGGCTACGGTTATACAAAAGACTTCCCTGTTGAAAAATACTACCGTGACAGTAAGTTGTGCACAATAGGTGAAGGCACCTCTGAAATACAGAAACTGGTTATCTCTAGGGATATTCTAAAATAATCATTTAATTACAAACACAAAAAAGCCCATCATGAATTTATGATGGGCTTTTTTTATGTCCTTATTTGTCAACAAAAAACCATCAATATACTTACAACACCTTTGTTTATATTGAGATAACATTGGGGTAGCATTTTGGTAACACTACAAGTGGACTTTTGCAGATAAATACACAAAATATGCTGCAAAAAATACATACAAGTTCGCTCAATTTACCTAAAGCTGCTTTATTGTTAATAGCTTTCTTAGCCTCATTTGGTTATTCATTTGGTCAATTTACCAGAGGCAATGTTGTTGTTCTGCAAGCTCAAGGTAATGGCAGTACTGGTACTGCAATAAAACTATTGGAATATTCACCAACCGGAACGGCGGGTACAACAGTAACACTCCCTTCTACAACATCAGGAGCCAGGATATGCCAGAGTGGTTCTGCCACTTCTGAAGGTTTCCCTTCTCTATCAGCAGAATTAGATAGGTTAATTGTTGTAGGATACGACGCAGCATTAGGAACCACCGGTATTGCATCAACAACATCTGCCGCAGCCCCCAGGGTAGCAAGTTCAGTAGACAAATCAGGCACCTTTACTTACAACTTCGCACAATCAGTATACAGTGGTAATAATATTAGGGGTGGCACAGCATTTAGCACCAATTTCATTGCTTCAGGTAGTAATACTGGTATTATTCAAATGAATACTCCTACAACAATATCATCAAGTCCAATTGTAAATAACAGACAAATCCAGGTATTTAATGGCAATATGTATTTCACCACTGGTTCTGGTACTTCCAGGGGTTTATACCAATTAACAGGCTTGTCTACTGCTACTGGTCAAACTGCAACAAATGTTGTTAACCAGGCTGGAACAGGTAATCCATTCGGTTTTTCTATTAGCCCTGATGGCAATACATGTTATATAGCTGATGGAACAGCAGGTATCCTTAAATATACAAGAACAGGTGGAACTGGGTCATTTTCTTCAGCTTATACTGTTTTTGCTACGGCATGTAGTGGTTTGTGTGTAGATTTTACCACCACCAATCCAACAATTTTTGCAACAACAAGTGATGCATTAAACCTGATTAAATTAACAGATGCAGGCTCTACCGTAACATCATCTGTTTCTTCGTTAGCTATTGCTACTACCACCTCAACCTTACCATTCAGAGGAGTTGCCTTTGTACCTTCTGTTTTTGCAAGTATTTCGGGTGCAGCATCAATTTGTACAGGATCAAGTGCCAATGTTACGTTCAGAGGTAATCCTTATGGAACTATAACTTATAAAATTAATAGCGGCTCAAATGTTACTACTACACTTGACTCTACCGGTACATCAATAATATCTTCTGGTGCTTTAACCTCAAATGACACCTTCTCATTAGTAAATATTATCACCCCATCTGGTACAACTACTCAAACGGGGAGTGTAGTTATCAATGTGATATCAGCACCAGCATCTATAACTGGTAGTACTACAGCTTGTATTGCTACAACAACTACCCTTACAGATGCTACACCAGGCGGCACCTGGAGTAGTAGTAATACTTCAGTAGCTACAATTGGTTCTACTACAGGTAATGTGATAGGTGTTGCTTCTGGAACCAGTA
>CANGSR010000337.1 GCA_947456055.1 Chitinophagaceae bacterium | reverse complement strand
ATATTATTGGCTCCCATGTCAACAAGCTTTTTGATGCCACTTCACCAGGCACTTTCACCTCTGTCACCCTTATGGACCACTGTTTTCATTTGGCCATTGCCGAAAAAGTAAAACAACAATCAGCAAAATGCGATGTATTTATCGAACCCCTTATGGCAGGTTTCGGTATGTTCGACCAAAAAAACGCCGACAAACTTTTTGAAACCGGATATAAAGAAACCATGAAATATAAGGATAAGCTTTTAAAGATGATGGAGGACAAATAAAAAGTCCTTCCAAAAACAACGTAAAATATTATACCAGGCAGAGTAACTATATGTTGCACAAAAGTTCTTTAAAAATGACAAGTATATACATCAGGAAACTAAAAATCACTGTCAGAAACGCTAAGATACGACACCCTCTCCTTTGCCTGCCCATCGTGGTGGGGAGTAACAAATTTGCTGCCCAAAAGTTCTTTGAAAATGACGAAGGCAATCCATGTTTACCTCAAAAATTACTGTCAGAAACGCTAAGTTACGGCACCCTCTCCCCTTGGAGAGGGCTGGGGTGAGGCCTCCCCAATTGGCTATCCGATTTTACCTAGCAAGTACCCAAAAAACAATACTTGTCAATGGGAGAAGGCCGGGGTGAGGCCTCCGATTGGCTGCTTTTAATTTTCCTATTAAACAATACTTGTAAATGGCACATGGCCGGGATGAGTCTTATGAATAGCCTAATAATTGATTAAAAGCCAAATAATCTTGAAACAGCAATTCCCCCTTTGTGCGCTGGCTAGGTGCAAAAGCGAAGGGGGTTAGGGGGATGTAAATAAATTACTCCAAGTACAATGAAAACAACACAAGTAAATGCGATATTAATACAATCATTAAAACCAACAGACAAATCTTTGAACTACACCACAGTATGGTTCAATAAATAGCAGGAAATACAACAAATAGACATTAAAACACCTACCTATTTGAAATACGCAGTAAAAATATTAAAATCATGGTAGCAGGCAATTTTAAGGGACTAACAGAAGGGCAGGTAACTGAAAGCAGGGCGAAAAATGGCCAAAACATAAGTGGCAAGCAGGAAACACATACTTTCTGGAAGGTGGTTAAGGATGTTGTATTAGAACCTCTTTTTATCATTTTGGTCTGTGCAGCCCTGGTTTATACTATACTTGGCTCTTACAAGGAAGGGATTGTAATGCTCGTAGCATTAGCAATTGTATCAGGCATATCCCTGTTTCAGGAAAATAAGAGCCGCAGTGCCATGGATGCCCTCAAAAAGCTATCTGCCCCCCATGCCAAGGTAATAAGAGACTCTAAAACCCAGGATATTGCCACCGAAGATATAGTGGTAGGTGATGTAATGATTGTAGAAGAAGGCACAATTGTACCAGCCGATGGTAAAATACTCGAGGCACACGATTTTTCGGTTAATGAAAGTATACTTACCGGTGAGGCACTCCCGGTAACCAAGGAATTCCAAGGCAATGATAATAAATTATTTCAGGGTACCATAGCAATGACCGGGGCCTGTATTGCCGAAGTTACTGCTATAGGCCAACTTACCGAACTAGGTAAAATAAGCACATCCCTCAGCGAAATTGAAGTCCCACCCACCCCACTCCAAACCCAGATTAAGAGTTTTGTAAAGTCAATGGTGAGTGTAGGTGTGGTGGCCTTTGTTGTGGTTTGGGGGGTAAATTACTACCTGTCTAAAAGCATACTCGATGGATTGCTGCATGGTCTTACAATTGCTATGTCTGTATTGCCAGAGGAGATTCCTGTGGCTTTTAGCACATTTATGGCACTAGGCGCCTACCACCTGTATAAAAATAAGGTAATCGTAAGAAACCCTCATACAGTAGAAGCCCTTGGCGCTGCCACGGTAATCTGTACCGACAAAACAGGTACCATTACCGAAAACAAAATGCAGCTATCCTGCATCTACGATTTCGAAGCAGATAAAACCTATGATTACACCAAAGAGGCCGTTGCATTCAATCCTGTATTAGAATATGCTATGTGGGGTTCTGAAATTAGCCCTTTCGATATGATGGAGAAATCAATTCATCAAGCATACACAGATACTACTACTAAAGATTTACGCCCCACCTACGCAATGGTGCATGAGTACCCATTGAGTGGCAAACCGCCTATCATGACCCATGTTTTCAGCGATAAAACCAATAACATTATAGCCTGCAAAGGCAGCGTGGAGGGTGTGCTGAAACAGTGCAAACTAAATGACGAACAAAAAAAGTCAATTCAGGTTATAGCTTCAGGCTTTTCGGCTAAAGGGTTTAGGGTATTAGGAGTGGCAAATTCAAAACAATCTATTGACAACCTACCCAAGTTGCAGCAGGATTTCGAGTTCGACTTCCTGGGACTGGTAGGTTTCTACGACCCACCCAAGAAAAACATAGCCGATGTTTTACAACAGTTTTATAAGGCAGGCATACAGGTAAAAATCATTACTGGCGACCATGCCGAAACTGCTGTAACCATTGCTAATCAGATAGCCTTGCAAAACAGTACTGCCGTTCTTACCGGCACCGAGGTAATAGATATGCCCCTTGCCGAACTGCAAAAGAAAGTTGGCGCAGTAAACGTTTATGCCCGCATGTTCCCCGATGCCAAGTTGAAAGTGATAGAAGCCCTTAAAGCCAATGGTGAAGTAGTGGCTATGACTGGTGACGGGGTAAATGACGGCCCGGCGCTGAAAGCAGCCCATATAGGAATTGCCATGGGTATGCGTGGTAGTGAAATAGCCAAAAATGCTGCCTCTCTCATTTTAATGGACGATGACCTTGTGCACATGGTAGATGCCGTAGCCCTTGGCCGCCGCATTTACGAAAACCTTAAAAAAGCAATCAGGTACATTATTTCCATCCACATCCCGATCATCCTTATTGTAACAATACCCCTCCTGCTATTCTGGAAGTTTGCCAATTTCTTTTCACCGGTACACGTCATCTTCCTGGAACTCATTATGGGCCCCACCTGCTCCATCATCTTCGAGAATGAACCAATAGAAGCCGGCTCAATGAGCCAAAAGCCCCGAAAGATGAGCGTAACCTTCTTCTCATTCAAAGAACTATTATTGAGCATAGTTCAGGGTCTGGTGATTACCACTGCCTGCCTTGGACTAGGTTATTACAGTATGAGTCAAAACCACCCCGAGGCTGAGGTACGCACCATCATCTATACAACACTTATCTTCAGCAACCTCTTCCTCACCCTTGTCAACCGCTCTTTCCATTACTCCATCTTTACTACCATTAGGTACAGCAATAAATTGATACCCATTATCTTAACATTATCCCTTATCGTTCTTGGTCTATCATTATTCCTGGCTCCTGTCAGGAATATTTTCCAATTCACCGCCCTGCCAGGTTCAGAAATTCTGCTATGTCTCGGAGCATCATTTGCAGGAGTGATGTGGGTGGAGGTGTATAAGAGGTGGAGGTATAGGGAAAAAAGGAGGGAGGCTTAAAATCGCCTTCTTGTGTTGTTCGTGATGTTCCGCAGGGACATCACGAACAGCTAATAAAACCCCTTCTCAGAAGGCCTTCATCTCTTCTGGCGCGGGTGTTCCGATAGGATCACCCGTGTCTAACAAACCAGCCTGTCTGCGACAGGAATTCGGAGTACAAAAGCCTAAACCATATTCACAAAGCCCTAAAGATTAAAAATAGCCACTGGCACAAGTATTCCAGAGGATCACTCGTGTCTACCCAAACTAGCCTGTCTGCGACAGAAATTCATAGTACCACCACCGGAACCCACCACCCAAGCCCAATAGCATACCCCTATATAAAAATAAAATTTACTACTGGACCGAGCGCTCGGTCCTATTTCCTGAAAGCGTCCCGCTTGCGAAACAGAAGCGGTACGCTTCATAGCAATAAGACGAAGGGAGACCCTTCGACCAGTACCTAAAAAATGTAAATTACTGTGTCAGGTCATGTAAGCCAAAAAATGCCCCATTACCCCAAAATATCCACTTGGGGCAATGCTTAATACAAATAATTGATTATCAATATTATGCACCATAGCCCATTGCCCCATCATTGCCCCAAAACGGAGAATTTGGGGCAATGATTATCCCATTTTACTACAGGCTCAAGCGTCCTCGCTCGGTCCTATTTCCTACAAGCGTCCCGCTTGCGAAACAGAAGCGGGACGCTTCATAGCAATAGGACGAAGGGAGACCCTTCGACCAGTACGAAACTTGGAATACTTCTACAAATTCGAATATACCATCCTCTTCTAATAATAATTTTGCGTTTCAGAAGATTACTGTACTTTGTTTCACAAAATAATAGAATGATGCGAAAGGTATTTTTATTGCTGATTTTGCCGCTGATATTATGTTTAAACAACTGTTATGCACAGTTACAAGGTCAGGCACGCATAGATTCTATGCTTCACGAGTTGCCTAAACAAAAAGAAGATTCTAATAAAGTAAAATTACTCAATCAGTTATCTGGCACTTATTATTTGTTTGAAAAGACGGATATAGGTATCATGTATGGTAAACAGGGCCTGTCTCTTGCCACTAACCTTAATTGGAAATTCGGAATAGCATTAATGAATAATGTTCTAGGTGCCAACTATTTAGGAAGGGGCAAAAATGACTCAGCCCTTAATTATTTTTTTAAAGCATTAGATAATTATGAAGCATTAAAGAATAGGCAAAAAATAGGGGCTACACTTGAGAACATTGGCAATGTTTACGCTGCTGTGGGTCAACATAGTAAATCAATGGAGTTCAAATTGAAAGCATTGAAAATATCTGAAGAAACTGACTCTAAAACCGATATAGCAACAAGTTATAATAACATATCCAACGAGTACATTTACGATAGAGATTTTTTTACTGCCTTAGAGTATTTATTCAAAGCATTAAAACTGAATGAAGAGGCAGGTGACAAAAGGGCGATGTCGCAAGTTTGTGCCAATATTGGTGTGGTTTACATTTACCAAAAAGACTATACCAATGCCATGAAATATTATACCATGGCAAGTGATATAAGTAAAAGTATCGGCGACCAATGGGCACAAATCAGGCGGATGCAAAATATCTGCGAAGTATATAGTTGGCAAAATGATTATACCAACGGCTTGGAGTATTGCCTCAAAACCTTGAAAATCCTTACCGACTCTAATGATATCTCGGGCATTGGTATGGCAAACAGGTGTATAGGTGAGCTATATACTGCACAGAAAAACTATGTTATGGCAATTAGTTATGGAAAAGAGGCATTAAGGATAGCCAAAACACAAAAAGACGTGGTAAGCACTGCATATGCACTCAATTGCCTTGGTAATATTTACCTATTGCTTGCCCAAGATTCTCTTGCCAAAATTGGGACAATTCAAGGAAACTCAGAACCACTGGCTTCTCAATTCATACAAGACGGAACTATTCCAATGAATAAGAAAGAAAGACTGCAATTATCTATTACTTATCTTCAGGCGGCATTAGATTCGGCAAAAGTCAGGAAGAATGATGATGTTGTTATACAAATTTATGAACGCCTGGCCAAAGCATATCAACTAAATGGTGATTAT
>CANGSR010000336.1 GCA_947456055.1 Chitinophagaceae bacterium | reverse complement strand
CCCCAATGTCAAAGAAGAACACATTGTTCCGCAATATTCGCCATTGGCGCAAGTGTTCCGCAGGATCACATGTGTCTACTTAAAACAGCCTGTCTGTGACCGGACTTCAAAGTACAAAAGCCTAAAAAAGCACCTAAGCCCAAAATATAACAGTGTTGTTCGGCAATATTCTGCCAGGGGCATCCGGAACTACAAAAACTTTTCTACTTCGAAAGCCTTCAGCAGCACAAAGACAATCAATTTCCCCCACGCCCAATTAAAATCAACTTGACCCACATGATATACCGAAAAAGAATGTTTGAAAAACACTTTGTAGATACAAAAACCTAACTTACCTTTGCAGTCCCTTAAAACGAATGAGGGGAAACAAAGTTCTTTAACAATATAACTTTGGGAGCATAGCTCAGCTGGTTCAGAGCATCTGCCTTACAAGCAGAGGGTCCGCGGTTCGAACCCGTGTGCTCCCACTCAAGTTTATCTTACCTGGTTTTAATTATTAAAACCAGGTAATTATTACCCCCTAAGGGAGCATAGCTCAGCTGGTTCAGAGCATCTGCCTTACAAGCAGAGGGTCCGCGGTTCGAACCCGTGTGCTCCCACATAAAAGCCACGCAATTGCGTGGCTTTTTTTATGCCCTATAATAGTTAATTCTTTATAATACGCATTACCCCTGCCTCCAAAATTCTCCCTACATTTGATTCATATGGACCAGCTATTAAATGAAATCAGGAAATGTACCGTTTGTGAAAATTTCTTACCCTATGCACCCCGGCCAATAATACAAGCATCAGTTAAATCCAGAATACTGATAATAGGCCAGGCACCCGGCACCAAGGTGAACCTAAGCGGTATTCCCTGGGATGACCAGAGTGGCAATGAATTAAGGCGATGGCTGGGCATTGGTAAGGAGCAGTTTTACAATAGTGAATTGTTAGCCCTCATGCCTATGGGTTTTTGTTATCCAGGCAAGGGTGCTACAGGTGATTTACCCCCACGCACCGAATGTGCACCCTTATGGCATTCAAGGGTACTATCTGAAATGAAAGATATACAACTCACCATATTAATAGGCCAATACGCACAGAAGTACTATTTAGGAGAAAAAAACAAGTCCACAATTACCGAAAATGTACAGGATTTCAAACAGTTTCTACCCCAATACCTCCCATTAGTCCATCCATCACCGCGAAACAAAATCTGGCAAAAGAAGAATCCCTGGTTTGAATCATTGGTGGTGCCTGAATTGCATGGGATTGTTTCGGGAATTCTGAAAGGATAATAAACAAATAACCCTGCAAAGATACAGAAGTGTAAACGGCATTATCCTTTTGACGGGTAACAAAAAAACGCCCTTGTCCAAAAACTTTACAAATTCCTTATACTTGTTAGAGCCCTTGTCCATCGTAGAGTCAATAATGAAAAGTTTGGATAACACCGCTTGGGGAAGGGTGCTGTCCGACAAATTTGGTCAGTAATATGTGCTCAAATACTCATATATTTTACTGAAAACTGTTGAACTACGGTTCTTGTTTGCATCTGCAAGAGTACTCCGGAGCAGTACTTTCTCCAACCCAACATGGATATGCTTGCCTTCAAAGGCACCAAGTCCCATAACTATCTCATTAAAATATGTGCAACCCGAAAGGACAGCAAACATCATCGTAACGTAATAGTCCCATGCTTTTATAGACTTGTACCATTTATTAGCTTCGGTTGATTTAAATATCGAGGCCAGCCCATCTTTAGAAGACAAAGTAAGTATCTGGGAAAAAATGTGCTGTCCGACAAATGTCCTACTTTTGTTGATGTTGGTTACGAATCTGTGGCATGACAAATAAACAACATCTGTGGCGGCTATCGCCCATTTTTATTCTTAATATATATTATTTATTATTAACTTCGTCTTGCCGGACAACAGTAATTTGGAATAGTATTTTAGCAGGGTATAATATTCGAGTATAGTTTATACATGTAGGATAGGGAAGTTGTTTTTTTGAGCTTCCAGAAAACAAATGACATTACCTGTGTTGCCACAGATAATGCCTGGAAGAGTGTTAAGTATTTTAATATTCCACCCATGACAAGAAGCCGTGCAAATATGGAGGGAATTGTTGGGGACTCAACGGTGCTCTACTACACTCAAAGAGCAAGTGCTGGTTTAATCATTACCGAGGCAGTAAATATAACAAGTCAAGCTATTGGAAGCCCTTTAACTCCTGGTATTTATCATCAAGATCAAATAAATGCATGGAAAAAGATAACAGAAGCCGTTCATGAAAATGGTGGGATTATTTTTGCACAGCTCTGGCATACCGGCCGGGTGGGGCATTCGCTGGTAAAAAATGGAGTTTTGCCCGTTGCTCCAACAGAAATAGCGATCAAAGGTCAACAGCACTTTACCATGGAAGGAATGAAAGACTATGAAACTCCAAGAGCATTAACAACCGAGGAAGTGTCGGGAATTGTTCTGGATTATCAGCAGGCAGCTGTAAATGCTATAGAAGCAGGTTTTGATGGCGTTGAACTTCATGCAGCATTTGGTTATTTACCCAATCAGTTTTTAGCCGAAAGTGCAAATCAACGAACTGATCAATACGGTGGTAGCATTGAAAACCGTAATCGTTTTGTACTGGAAGTGATGCAAGCAATAGTAAATGCAATCGGAACAGACCGCGCAGCTATTAGATTATCCCCAACGAGCACCTATAATAATATTGAGAATCAAAATCCACTTGAGCAATTCACTTTACTCATTGAGCAACTCAACAAATTACCATTGGCTTATGTTCACATAATGAAAGTACCATTCCCTGCAGATAAGTTTCCACAATATCCGCTAAACCCAGTCGAGACTTTCGGGGCTATGTCGCAACATCCTGTTATAGCAAACTGTGGATATAACAGGGAAACCGGTGAAGCAGTTTTAGAAAGCGGGTTAGCTAAGCTTGTTTCGTACGGCACTTTATTTTTATCCAACCCTGATTTACCCAAACGATTTGAGCTTAATGCAGAACTAAATCAACCTGATAGGGCAACGATGTATGGCGGGAAAGATAAAGGCTATATCGACTATTCGTTCTTAAACCAATAATTTATATTTAATATAAACAGAGTGTTAGTAATTTTAACTATCGATACAGAAAATTTGCCTAAAAATTTTCAGGAAATTCTGCAACAAGAACGCAAAGTAGTTGCTGTATGGAAAGAAGCAGGATTCTTAGATCAACTATTTTTAAGACAAACGAAAAATGGAGCAGTGCTTATTTTTAAAGATATTGATATTGAAAAGGCTGAACAATTGATGACGACATTGCCACTTTACCAATTAAAAAAATCGATGGATATTTTCCCGTTAATAAAGGATGTGGAGTTTTAAATAAAATTTGAAAAATAATGTGGTGAGTTGCACATTTCATTGTCGTTTAGTTACTAAAAAATGCCAATCATTTATTTGATTGGCTTTTTTATATGTTGCAGGGACGGTGCAGTGATCGAACATTTTTTAAGCAATTTTATATGCTATCCCCTAACTTTTTAGTTTGATTTGCAAAGTGTGCAATCTGAACTAAGTATTGATATTGCTTTTAGCGGGCATAAAAAAGGGAAAGCCAGCATTTTGCAGGCCTTCCCTGTAGAGTAGACACGACAGTGCCATTATCGAACTTTTTGAAGCAAAAATTCAAGCTGATTAATGAATGTTTTGCGGTAGGAAAGTAAAATCAGATTTGACACTTGGGAAGAATTAAACAGTAATAAGCGTTTTAGTATAGTTGTCTGTGTGTTTGCATACATTCCCATATGTTGATGAACATAGCACTGCCACCTTTAAGCCAGCTAGTAAATGAATTTCACTATGCCAAAACTACTATTTATAGTGGTTAGGATTTTTGTTATTTACTATATCTTTATGCCCTAAGACAAAGTAAAATATTGAAGACTTATTGTGGTTTTAACACTTTCTAAGTCACAATTGATTTTGATTAAAATAATTCAAAATGTACGGCATAGTAAATCAAGCGATTCAAGGACTGGTTACAGACTCTTTCGGGCAACAAAAATGGGAAGAAATCTTAAAAGATTCTAAAGTAGATATTGATAGCTTTTCTAATAAAGGGATTTATCCAGATAAAATAACATATGACTTGGCAATTAGCGCATCTAAGATATTGAATGTGTCACTAGATGATGTGTTGTTTTCATTTGGAAAATACTGGGTGCTTAATATTGCAAATTTGAAATACAATTCGCTTTTAAAAACCGGAGGAAATCATGCATTTGAATTTCTGAAAAATTTACCAAATTTCCATAGCAGGGTAATGTTGTATTATCCTGACATCCAACCACCAGAATTTCAAGTGGAAGAAGTAGACAGCAAAACACTCATTTTGCATTACTATTCTTTCAGAAGTGGGCTTTCTAGTTTCGTTAAGGGTATTGTAATAGGTCTAGGTGATTTTTTTGGAAATGAGATTGTTTGCGAGTTGATTGACTTAAAAGAAGATCAACACACATCTTCAACCTTCGAGATAAAGTGGCTTGACTAATGATGGATAAAGATAAAATTTTTCCGTTTAATTTCGTATTAGCTAAGGATCTTACTATTACAAGTGTAGGGCCCTCTTTAAATGCAATTGTGACTGAAGGCACACCTTTTCAATCATCATTCGAATATGTCAGGCCTAAATTATCGCTAACCTACGATTTTGATTCGATTTTAAAATTTATAGACCAAGTTTTCATCATAAAACTAACTACACAAAAACACGCTGTCAAACTCAAAGGTCAATTCATAATTGAAAATGGCAACGAAATATCAAGTTTATTATTTTTAGGCTCACCTTGGTTGTTTTCTGCTGAAGATATAAATAATAATAATTGGAAGGTATCTGACTTTGCACTACATGACACAACTTTAGATATAATTCAGATGATATCTGATTTGCAGATGACCAATGATGACTTAACAAATACACTATCTCTTTTAGAGAAGAATAATAATGACTTGACCAGGAAAAATTCTAGACTCGATTCGCTCGTTTATTCTCTTACTCATGACTTTCGAGCACCAATTTTAAATTGTTTAGGATTACTGGATGTTTCCGAAATTGACTTTGAAGAAATAAAGACAGACATAAAGTTCTCGCTTTCCAAACTCGATGAGACAATCTTAAATATTGCCCAAATTGCAAGATTGGACAAATTTGAAGTAAAAAAAGAGGATATCAACATTGATGCATTAATAAATCAGGCTTTTGTCCTGCACAAAAATATTACAAATCACAACATTAATTTTACTTATGAGAATACTGGACCACCCACCATATTTTCTGAAAAAATTAGACTAAATTCCATTATAAATAATTTAATATCAAATGCAATAAAGTATTCCGACCCTAAGAAAGAAGTTACTATTGTAGAAGTAAACGTTTCAGCATGTGGGAATAAAACAATATTTGAATTTGTAGATAATGGAATTGGGATCGCCCAGTCGAAAATAACTAACATATTCAAACCTTTCTATAGAGCTACCAATTTGCGAGATGGTACAGGATTGGGGTTATATATTGTCGAACAGGCT
>CANGSR010000335.1 GCA_947456055.1 Chitinophagaceae bacterium | reverse complement strand
TCTTTTATCTCATACATATTGATACGCACTTTTTGGTAAGTACTTGTAGAAAAGTAAGTACAAATGTACTTTTGTATTCTCAAAAAAACAAGAGAATTATGAAATACGTAGTTACAGGTTCTACAGGGCATATAAGCAAGCCCCTCACCGCATCATTAATCAGTGCAGGTCACTCAGTTACAGTCATCAGTAGCAATGCATCAAAAGCAAGCGAAATAGAAGCACTTGGTGCGAAGGCTTCTATTGGTTCGGTGGAAGATGTGGCCTTCCTTACAGCTACCTTCACAGGTGCTGATGCAGTATATACCATGGTGCCACCTACCTGGAATGCAGCAGATTGGAAAGGATATATCCACCAGATTGGTAAAAATTATGCCCAGGCTATTAAGGCAGCAAGTGTTAAAAAGGTAGTGAACCTAAGTAGTGTAGGTGCCCATATGCCTACAGGTTGCGGCCCGGTGAGTGGCCTATTTCATGTAGAGGCTGAATTGAATAGCCTGGAAAATGTTGATGTGTTACATCTGCGCCCAGCCTTTTTCTATTATAACCTTTGTGCTAACATTCCCCTCATAAAGCATATGGGTATTATAGGTGGTAACTATGGCGAAGGCACCACAATGGTTATGGTTCATCCAAATGATATTGCGGCAGTTGCTTCTGCCCATTTATTGAATCCATCATTTACAGGTAATTCAGTAGTTTACATAGCAGGCGATGAGCGCCCTACCTATGAAATCGCCAAAGTACTTGGTGAGGCAATAGGTAAACCAGGATTGCCATGGGTGAATTTCAAAAATGAAGATAGCCTCAATGGGATGCTACAGGCAGGTCTATCACAAGAAGTTGCCAGCAATTATGTAGAAATGGGTGCTGCAATTGCCAGTGGGGAGATGTCGTCCGATTACCAGAATCACAAACCAACGCTTAGCCCTATAAAGCTTGAAGATTTCGCTAAAGAGTTTGCGGTTATTTTTGCAAATTCTTAAACAATAATGGGCTAATAAACTAAAGACCTCCGTCTAATACGCTATTCATTAGCCTAACGGCAGAGGTCTTTTTATTCATAAAACAAGCAAATTTAGAGCATTTAATGGAAATTCGGGACTAAAATAAACAACACTGTCTAAAAAACACAAATAACATTAAGGCTAACTTAAATACAAAATTAGCCTTAATAAAAATTACAATTAGCCTTATTAAGAAATTAGCCCTACTTACGCATCGGCTGCCTTATAATTGTCTTCAACTTTTCAGGTGCTGTCCTTCTCATATCACTTAGGTATATCTCCCTGTGCTTACCACTCAATTGATAACCACTAGCTTTAATGAAATCATGGAGTTTCACTATAGTGGGTGGCTCGCCACTATAAGGGCCAATATATAATACATGTGCACTCAATCCATCAGCCATAGCCTCAAACCTCACCATATCCAGGGCAGGCACTTGTTTCCTCCCAGCTAACTGTTTACGTGCCTGCTCCACTAGTTCCAGAGTAATAAGACTGGGCTGCAATATCATCAATGTCCATTTCCATTTAGCCTTATTGCCTGTCATGAAATCATTCATATCATCGGCCCACCATAGGCCTTCCAATGGCATTACACCATAATCTACCTGTAGTTCTCCCTTCTTCACCATAAATTTCAGGGTATACGAAAGCCCATACAAGGCCTCAATCGCCTCCTGAAACATTGGCGAATTATTAGGATCACCATAGCCATCTATCATCAGGTAATTCAGTTCAGGAACATCCACTATTTCCATTTTAGTTGCAGATGCCTTGTAGAGTTTGGAAAATTCCTTCTTTAAATCTTGCTTAATCATATTATTGGGGTTTTATTAATACAAGGAATAGGGAAATTCAGCTTGCCATATAGCATTTATTTTATTAAGCCCCTACACTTCTAATTATTCATATGGTCATACATATCATCTTCAGTTTCGGTCCGCTCTATACTTATACTGCAATCACCTATAAGGGCTGCAATAGCCCCTACGGCAGCAAGTACAGGTATCAACAATGCCGCAACCGCCCCTACTGTAAGTGGAAAACTCATTATTTCTTTATCTGATTTATCATGAATGGTTATCTTCCTTACATTACCCTCTGCTATCAGTTCCTTAACCTTCTGCAACAATGTATCACCATGTAGCGAAAATGATTCTTTCTTTTCCATAACCTCAAAGTTTAGATACAAATTTCCAACATTATTACTAATTAACTATTGAGTATGGTCAATAGTTGCAGTGAGTTTAGTCAATGACTGCATTATTCTACAACAGCTATCATAGCCCCAAAATCGCCGCCCAAGTCATAACGTTTCAGTTCAGGAAGGTACATTCTGGATATAGCCCCATCCAGAAACAAGGCATTGGGGCAACCAAGTTCATTTTTAAATAACTCGGCAAAATCATAAAAATTGACAAACCCATTAGAAATAGCAAATACCACTTTTCCATTTACATCTACCCCCACCCCACTCCTGATATTTAAATTCAATGATCCCTGTGTAAAATGTTCATTTATTTTACCATTATAAACCAGCATTGGCCCAGACTGGGTTGCATATAAGGTACTGTCTTTATACATCTTAAAATCAGCTGAAACTACAACGCGTGCTTTACTTTTTGTAAGTAAAAATACTCCATTGGGCTCGATATAGAAATTGGTTCCTTCCCTATGTTTCAGGTCAATATGCACTATCTCCTTCTTATTTTCGATGAATAATCCTTTTGGGGAATTTTCAGTTGTATACATTCCCGCATTAGTTGCGAAGAGCAATTGTCCTCCTTTTTTCTCCAACATTGTTTTCAAATTGTTAATGCTTAACAAATGATTATTGTCAGTATTTTTCCAGTACATCTTTATCATTTTTTCAGGATAGCCTACTGTATAAGTATCATATGACTGTCCTTTATAGGTTTTATGAGCTGAAATAGTGTGTTTTAGGCCTACTTTTCCTTTTTGGGGGATGGCCAAACTATATGCTATATATAGAAATATCAGGCAAATAATAAAAAATATCTTTTTCATATTGAACAACATTGATTTATGAGATTTTATTAGCCACCTCATTATAAGCAAAATTCATTTTTTCTGGCAATAATTAGAGATTTCTAGCTATCATATTAACTACTCATTGGTAAATGTTTCCAAACATACGGTTTACCTTTGGCGAAATTTAATAATTATGATTGCATTTTTGGGAATGGGGCATTTGGGGGCAAATTTCGTCCGTGCAATGCTCAAGAGGGGAGAAAAGGTAAGGGTATGGAATCGTACTCCATCAAAGGCTAAAGCACTTGAAGAAGCTGGTGCTATTGTTTTCGACAGGGTTGAAGACGCAGTTGAAGGTGTTGAACGAATACATCTTGCTTTAAAAGACGACCGCTCTGTAAACGAATTATTACAGTTGGCATGTGGTTCATTCCAACACGGGGTTATTATAGTAGACCATACTACTACCTCGCAGAAAGGTGCTATTGACAGGGCTGAATACTGGCGCCAGAATGGTTGCATTTATTTGCACGCACCAGTTTTTATGGGTCCACAGAATGCCCTTGAAGGTACTGGCTATATGATGGTTTCAGGAGACAAGTACACTTTTTCTGAAATTGAAAAAGACCTTGCAAAAATGACTGGCAAGTTGATGTACATGGGTAAAGAACCAGGCAAAGCTGCAGGTATGAAGCTTATAGGCAATTTATTCCTGTTAGCAATGACTGGTGGCATGGCAGATATGCTTGCTCTTTCTAAAGCTTTTGGAATTGCACCTGAAGAAATAGGTAAATTGCTTGACATGTGGAATCCGGGTGCTATGTTACCTGCAAGGTTCAAAAGAGTATCTGGTGGTAAGTATGACGACCCAACATGGGAGTTGCACATGGCAAGAAAAGATGCCCGATTGATGATGGAAGGTGCTGAAGCCGCCGACCTTACATTGGCAACAATTCCAGGTTTGGCTACATTGATGGATTCGTATATTAGCCGTGGTCATTCAAATGATGATTACTCAGTAGTTGGACTGGATTATCTGGTAAAGTAATAATTAATAATAGAAGTAACATTTTCGTAAAGTTCTTTTAGGGTTTGATAATCATGAAAATTACCACCTATATTCACTCGAAATCCAGATACCAGAAATTTATTTTGAAAGCTTACTAATTATTACATTGCTATTAAAAGATTCTAAGCAATTGCTTTCATCTTTGCTTATTTTGGTTCACTAGCCATAATATAAGCCTCGGTTCAGTAAAATGAATCTATTGAATCCGCCACCAGAATACCGACCTCCACCATCTTTTTACGCCTGAATCCATGATTTTTAGTATGCCAAAACAGCAAAAATGGCATAGTGGAAAAGTATTGCCCTCAAGGTAAGTTTATCACATATTGGGGCACTGGCGTAGCTATATATAATAAAGTAAAAATAACATGGAGTTGACGTCTGTATACATCACCATGCCTTTTTTAAAATACTACTAAATCGGGGTTTTATTTATTTTATCAACAACCTCAGCAAAACTTCCCACCTCGGCATCCAGATGACCTGGTATGCCGGGGTGTTTCATATATGCCCATTTAGCCATTTTGTTGATTTCCACCGGCATTATTTTTTCGCTAAGTGGATTGATAGGCCTGCCTGTAAGAGTAGCAAAATCATCTTCATAAATTTCAAAGTTCAGGCATGGGAACTTTTTCCGCAGGTTACCATCATGGTCCCATATATAAATAAGCCTGTCAGGGTCATATTCTACAATAAATAAGTCCCCCTCATCATCATATTCAATTGCTTTTGCAATCTGTAATGCACTTATAGGATAAACAGTTACCGTACCCTTTTTTATCCAAAACTCTATTAAGCTAATATTGCGTCTATTGTTCTTATGCATTTTATATAACTCATAAGGCATAAAAACAATAAAAGACCAACTAAAAATTGCTATCGTACCTACAAGAAACAACCAGAATGAATCTTCCATTTTGCTTGCCATCCAGGTACACATTGTCCCAATTATGGCAGCAACAATAAAACCACTTACCTTAAATTTACTTTTCAATGCATTGTTTTGGCCTTTTAATAAGGTATTTAACCACCTTAATTCAAGGTAATTCAGTGGTCGTGTTATAGAAGTCAGTTGGTGCATAGTATATATCCCTTAAAGATATAAATCTCAATTCAATTAAACATGACCAATATTAGTCAGGCTAATTTCCCCAAACCACAAATAGATTATTTCAATTTCTCATTATTCTTATGCCGGCCAGTATCCCTCAAATTCTTTTTCTCGAAGTTTTTGTGCAAAGCATCTGTTAAATCTACACCGGTCTGATTAGCCAGGCATATCAACACCCAAAGTACATCGGCCATCTCATCAGCCAGTTCTTTATGCTTATCACTCTCTTTAAATGACTGTTCACCGTATTTACGCACAATAAGACGGGCCAATTCACCCGTTTCCTCCATTAATATACCCAAATTGGTGAGTTCATTGAAATACCTTACCCCTACTGTGCGTATCCATTCATCAGTTTGGCGCTGTGCTTCCCGTATAGTTATGTCCACTTTGAAAATTAGAATTTGTTTGTTTACACAAAATAATA
>CANGSR010000334.1 GCA_947456055.1 Chitinophagaceae bacterium | reverse complement strand
ACCGGCAATAGTTGACAGGCATTCTGTGCCATGAATATCCTGCACAAAAACCCCTGTGGTGCGTGTGTTGAAATTATAAGTATCTACCACCCTTCCTGATACCCACATGCTGTCGAACCCTATATGGATATTTGTTCCTATAAACCCTGCATCAAATATGGCTATGAGTTTACCCTGCCCCTGGTAGCCCTTATCGCTTAGGTAATTGCCACGTACCTGCACCGTTTGGGGCCATGTTGTGCCATAATAACCAGCACCGGTACTGCCTGGCTCATCGAGGAAAGGGGTTTGCGCCAGTATTGCATTTCCACTGGCGGGATTAGTTACGTAGGTGCCGGGTTTATGCAGGTTAACCGGGTAGTAGCCAACTTTCTTTATATTGCTAATAAATGATTTGCCTGTAAGTTGTAATATCTGGCTGGAATCAGATAACAGGATGAAGCACATGTTGAACCAACGTGATGTGCCATGTAGCTTGCCACCAGTAAGGGTAAGTACACTATCTACATACCTGGGATTTACAGGAAGGTCAGTACTGTCGATGCTAATACCTTGTGAAAGCCTGCGTGATACTGCCCGTGAAGATAAATAGTCGAGTGGGCTTGAAATACTGTAAGGAGTATTGTTTTTGTCGGTAAAAGTTACCTGGAAGGCATATTGGGAAGCATTTGCTTTTTGGCTAAGCAAAAAAAGAATTACCAGCCATAGGCTATATACTTTCCGTAGCATATTTTAGTTGTGGTCTATTGCCTGCATCACCACACTGTAACCATTCTTACAAGTTACAAGCCATGGTTTGTAGGTCCAGTGGGTCCACTCTTTGTAGACCATACCCACATTATAGGCATAAACTTCTCTTGCAAAGGTTCGGTATGCATTAATGCTTGAATCAACATTAGGATAATTTACAGACTCATTGTCTTCGCTTACAGTAACGGTATTGTCGAAATTAATATATCCGTTGTTATAAGACATGTGGTAATTCTGGTAAGAATAAACCCAGTCTTTAAGGTAAGTGAACATTGAATCTTGTGTAACAGCATATTTATTACCAGCCCATGAATAACCGTTTGATACCGGGAATATCATTTTTACATATTGTGTTTGGTCGGCATTATAGAGTAAACTGATAGTTGTAGGATCAGATAAAGTAAGAGGGGGAGTAATAGTTGGGGTAATGAAAATTACGCTATTATGAACCCAGGTACCACCTTCATAAGGACGGGTAAACACATCCATTATATAAGAAAGGCGTTTTTTACTGTCTGTAAATGTGTCAGTTATCACAGTTTTCATCTGCGATTTTACTTCGTATTGGGTACATGTGCTGCCATAATAATATACAGAATCTACATTATAGGTAACATACTTACCCAACTTCAGCGGAAAGTAATTAAGCGTGGGGTCAGAGCTAGTGACACTACTTTTGGTACAAGATAAAAGTGCGCAAAAACACACAGCCACCAGCAATAAAACAGAATAAATCTTTTTAGTCATGAGATTCCGGCATCAGCAATTTCACGTAAATATAAATAAAGAAACGAAAATAGATAAAAATACTTAAAAAAAGGTTGGGTTGTAGATATTTTTAGGAAAATCTACTTGTATTCCGGCCTATTCTTAACCTGTTATCCACAATGGGCTATTGAGGGTAATAATTGTTTCTTGATGTTATCGAATCCTTGAAGTGCGCTGCCCCGATGGGGCAGTACATTATTTTATGAATCGAGGCTACAAAGCCATTGGCCCCGATGGGGCCAACGATATTATTTTAAGCAAGCCAGCATGCCAATCTATTTTATAATCAATAATTCGTAGTTTTTATTCTGATTTTTCGTGGGCCTTATGGTGTTTTTCTGATTTTTCGTGTTTTGAGGCATCTGTTATTTCGGTGATGGGCTTGCCTATGCATCCGTTGGGAGCCTGTATGTGTAGTAGGGCAGCTAGGGTGGCAGAAATGTCTGTCATATAGGTAGGCCTATTGGTTTCACCAGCTTTTACGTGCCATCCGTACCAAAGTAGTGGAATATGCACGTCATAAGGGTTCCATGTGCCGTGGGTGGTGCCTGTAGTGCGGCCTCCATTGTCATACCATCCCGGATTGAGGATAAACTGAATTACACCGCTCCTTGGTCTGTAGTATCCGTTTACTACCATAGTCTTGATGGGTTCGGGTACCATATTCATATTGCCACTTTCTAAATCAATAACATAAGATACTTCTGGTCGGTTACCCAGCCATTTCATTATAGCTTGCTTCACTTGTTCCCTGTCTGGGGTATTACCTGCTGTTACGTGGCCTTTGGTTTTGGTGGTTACTGAGTTGGCACTTCCAGAGGAGGTGTTATTGAAAATTCTTTCATTTAGCGATACCTGATAATTGTCGAGGCTCAATACCATTGAATCTCTACCAAATGTGTTTTTAAGCTGGGTATTGAGGTCTGACATTGAATTTACATTAGTTACACCTGCAGGAATATCCAGGTCGCTTAGGAAGGCGGCATTATGAGCACCACCATGGTCGGCAGTAAGGAAAAACAGGTAGTTTCCTTCCCCGTAGCGCATATCCAGGTATTTGAGAAATGATGCAATATCCTGGTCGAGGCGAAGGTACATGTCTTCTATTTCAATGGAATTAGGACCAAACTGATGGCCTATATAATCGGTGCTTGAAAGGCTGATGGCGAGGAAGTCCGTTTCATCGCCAAAGCCCAGTTTTTCGCCTTCCATACAGGCTTTAGCCATCATGAGGGTGTAGGAGTTACCGGCTGGGATACTTTTAATGGTGGCATTTCTGTCATCTGTATTCAGCGTATCGAACATATGTGGGAAAACAGGTGTTTTCTCACTTTTATAAGGCTTTTCGTAAGTATTAGCATCTACAGTGCTCAGAGAATAGGATTTTGGGTCATAAAGCAATTTCCAATTGAGCTTTACCAGGCTATCTACATAGTGTTTACTGTTAAAAGTTTGCAGCCATTTAGGGTTCTGATTGGGGTAGTAGGTGCTCGATGTGAAAGTACCTGTTTTGTCGTTATACCAGTATGCACCATTGGCGAGGTGGCCCGCAGGTAATATGCTGCCCCTGTCTTTAAGGGCTACACCATATACACGAGATTTTTGGTTGGAGGCTAGTCTTAGTTCATCAGTAATGGTGGTGGTGAGTAGGTTGGCCGGACTCATTGATGGTGCATGAGCTGTATCTCCTACCAGGGATACTGTTTTATCGTCAACGCAATATACGTTATTGCCGGTTTTTGGGTCGGTCCAGTTATTGCCGGCAATGCCATGCAGCGAGGGCACAGAACCTGTATAGATGCAGGTGTGTCCAGGGGCGGTAAAAGAGGGTAGATAGTTAAGATTTGTATTCTGGCAATTGTAGCCATCCTTCATTAGACGAAGGAAGCCTTCCGTCTGGTACCTGTTATTAAAGCGGTATAGATAGTCCCAACGCATCTGGTCTATAACCAGGCCAATAACTATTTTAGGTCTTTTTAAATGCTGTTCAGATTCTTTTGAAATATGTACGCAGGATGATAAGCAAATTATTAGCAATACAAATAATAAAACTGACTTCCTCATGTGGAATACTCTTTGGTTTTAAATGTTAAATTTTGACTTACCAGAGTGCAAAAGTGCGACTAAATGGGTGAAAAGTTAGTTATATTTTCATTAATTTTGCAACCTGTTTTCTAGTATATGTTGGGCTGTGGGAATTAAGATGTAAAACAGGGAAAACCTAAAAATATTTTATTTGTAGACAATTGAAAACTTCTATTCTGGCAGTGGTATTATTAATTAGTGGCTACTGACAAAGAAAAGGATTTTTGGTTGCATAATTTTAACTTTGCGATTTTAGGTAGTGGCGTTTTTTTTGAATTTTGAATGAAAAGAATAAGGCTTTTTAACTTTTGATTTTTGAATTTGAAAAGGCTCGGCAGTTTTAACTTTTAACTTTTAAATTTGAACAATGGACATATTTGCAAAATTTGAGAACAGATTAGGGCCGATAGGAGATTATGCTGAAAAATCACCTGGTTATTTCGCATTTCCAAAACTGGAAGGAGAAATAGGTAACAGGATGAAATTTCGTGGGAAGGAAAAAATCATCTGGAGTCTTAATAACTATTTAGGGCTGGCCAACCATCCTGAGGTAAGAAAGGCAGATGCCGAGGCGGCTGCCGAATATGGACTGGCATCACCAATGGGCGCAAGGATGATGAGTGGTAACTCAGATATCCATGTGCAACTGGAAAAGCAACTGGCCGAGTTTGTAGGTAAGGAAGACGCAATGTTGTTCAACTATGGCTACCAGGGAATGGTATCGGCAATTGATAGCCTTTGTGGCCGCCACGATGTGGTGGTTTATGATGCCGAATCGCATGCCTGCATTATTGACGGACTTAGGTTGATACCTAGCCACAGATATGTATACAAGCACAATGATATAATAGATTGCGACAAGCAATTGGCACGTGCTACCGAGCTGGTGAAAAAGACCGGTGGTGGCATACTGGTGATTACCGAAGGTGTATTTGGCATGAGCGGTAACCAGGGTAAGATAAGGGAACTGGCAGTATTGAGGGAGAAATATGAATTCAGGTTGTTTGTAGATGATGCGCACGGATTTGGCACAATGGGTAAAACCGGTGCTGGCATAGGCGATGAGCAGAACTGCATAGATGATATAGATATTTACTTCTCCACTTTTGCCAAGTCTATGGCAAGCATAGGTGGTTTCCTTGCTGCTGATAAGAAGATTCTCACCTTCCTGAGGTATAATATGAGGTCGCAGATATATGCCAAATCACTGCCAATGGCATTTGTGAAGGGCAACCTAAGGCGCCTGGAATTATTGCGTACCCAACCAGAACTACGTGAAAAGCTGTGGCACAATGTGCGCCGCCTGCAGAATGGTTTCAGGGAAAGGGGTTTTGACCTCGGTACTACCAATACGCCTGTTACCCCGGTATTTATGAAGGGTGGCCTATACGATGCCGTGCAGCTTACCTATGATATGCGTGAGAATTACGACATTTTCTGCTCGGTGATAGTTTATCCTGTTATCCCTAAAGGACAGATTGAGCTACGCATTATCCCCACCGCTGCCCATACCGATGAGGACATTGACCAAACTCTTGCGGCTTTTGATGCTGTGCGCTACAAGCTGGAAAACAAACTTTACCCACAGGAAATGCCTTATGTTGGGGCGGGAGTGTAGTTTGAGTATTTAGTAGATAGTATTTAGTACATAGTCGAAAGTAGATAGTATAAAGTAGAAAGACGAGATTGAATAATAATATTTGAAGCCCTGGCCTTTGGCCGGGGCTTTTGTATGAATGGTAATGCCTAACCTGTAGGACGGTGGATAATGAGTGGGATGGGGTTTGGTTTTCGGGCTTAGCTTGGTTATTGTTAGAATCAGAATTTGCAGAATTAAAGAATTTGCAGAATTGGGGGGAGAGTGTGTCGAGTATATTCAGATTTGACAACTTTTTGTGTGTCACGAACTTTGCGGATGGAAATTAGCAAGGATGCTGTGTAAAAGATGGAGGCAGACCCTCCGGAATCGCTGTTCACGCAGGGGTTTCAAACTGCCGTAAGGTGCTTTAGTCAAAAGCTAAGGTT
>CANGSR010000333.1 GCA_947456055.1 Chitinophagaceae bacterium | reverse complement strand
GTGGCAAGCTGAACCGTGATGCAGGACCTGATTTTCTGGAAGCAAAAATTAAGATAGGGAATACAATATTGGTTGGGAATGTGGAACTGCACACCCGTAGTAGTGACTGGGTAAGGCATGGGCATCAAAATGATAATGCATACAGGAATCTGATATTGCACGTGGTTTATGAGAATGATGTGGAAGGAGTTGCAGGTGATACGCCAGTATTGGAATTGAAAAATCATATTGCTTTACCGGTTATTGCACAGTATTCTGGATTGATGAATACCCTGGGTAAACTGCCTTGTGCAGGGCAGCACCAAATGGTGAGACCTATTACCAAAGAAGGATGGCTGAGCCGCTTACTTGCCGAGCGCTGGGAGCAAAAATTAGCCGACTGGAATGTACTACTTGAAAATTCGGCTGAAGACTGGCGCAACCTGCTCTACCTGCGTATGGCGGCTAATTTTGGTTTCAAGACCAATGCTGCTCCGTTCTTGATGCTGGCGCAATCATTACCGCTAAACCTTGCAGCCAAGCACCGTGATAACCCGGAACAAATTGAGGCTTTATTATTTGGTCAGGCAGGCATGCTGGAAGGGACTTTTGAAGACCAGTACCCCAACGACCTGCAAAAGGAATACAATTACCTCCGTAAAAAATATAAGCTCATACCCATCCCAAAGCACCTATGGAAATTCCTAAGGATGAGACCGGCTAATTTTCCAACACTGCGTATAGCACAGTTTGCTGCATTGTTGAGTAAGTCGGTACACCTCTTTTCGCAGATAATTGAAACACATACAGTAAAGGAAATAGAGCCGCTGCTTGATGTAACAGCAAGTAGATATTGGGACAACCATTTCCAGTTTGATGTAGAGCAGAAAAAGGCAATACCTAAGTCATTGGGTTATTCCTCAGTTCAGAATATTATTATCAATACCATAGCACCCATACAGTTTCTGTATGCCACCCGTCAAGACACCCACAGGCTACAGGAAAGGGCATTGCAATTATTAGAGTCGGTGCCGGCAGAGAAAAATAATATTATTTCCCTGTGGGAAGATAATGGTTGGGCTCCGGCCAATGCAGCGCAGTCGCAGGCAATGATTCAGCTTTACAACAATTATTGCCTACCCAAGCGCTGCCTGGAATGTACCATTGGCCTGAATATTATTCGGTCGGCCAGATAAAACTGATATTTTGAACTAAGTCGGGGTGCAGGCTTAGGTGCACGGGGCAGGTATTAGCTATGCGCTCTATCATTACCATTTGTTTTTGGCTGTATGGTTTGCTTTTTGGGAAGCTAATCCTCACATTGATTCCACTGATTCGACGAGGGTCAGATGCCATTATTTTTTCTACTTCACATTCGGCACCTTCTATATTTAGGTCGTGTGCCTTACCTGCTATACCAAGAGTAGTAAGAATGCAGGTAGATAATGCAACTGTAACAAGGTCGGTTGGGGAGAAGCGTTCTGCCTTGCCATGGTTATCGATTGGTGCGTCAGTTTCAATTTGGCTTCCTGACTTTACATGTATTGCTTCGCAGCGCAAATCTCCGGTATAAACTACTTTAGCTGTCATTTTAATGTTTTTGCAAAAGTAGTATTTACCCTCGTCAAAATAATAAACGTGGACTTTAGAGCGTTTGGATGGTGGTGTTAATTGTTACTTTTATAAATTATTAATTTGGGGAGGGATAAAAAATATTCCTTAATTTTATCTCTGTATTTTATGATCCGAATGAGCCGCTTATTATTTATAGCAACTATTTGCGCATTATGTGCCACCCAGGCCATAGCGCAAAAAGCTGCTCGTTCTAATGATTCCCTGATAAAACCCGAAGCTAAGGTGATTTATATGAAGCCTAAAGGCCCAGACCCCATATTGAATGAATTTAGTGGTGGTTTCAGGTTAAATACGAATGGGTGGAGTTTATTCACAGATATAGGCAAGTTTAAAGCCAGGAATCTGAAGCAGGTGGATATGTTTCATGATGTAAGGATTTGGCAAATAGAGTTTACAGAAAAGAAAAACCCTAAGGAGTACAAGTCTACAAGTACCGATGGTTCAGGTACCAATACCTATATCTACGGTAAGATAAATAATTTTTATGCACTCAAATTAGGTTGGGGCTATAGAAAGCAAATAGTAGGCAAGCCCGACCCAGGTACTGTATCTATCCATTGGGTAAATACTTTGGGTGTCTCTATTGGTTTATTAAAGCCTTATTATCTAAATGTTTATAGCAATCCTGGTGCAGTAAAGTATAATGATGATACTAAAAAGGACTTTCTCGACCAGGGTTTGATAGAAGGTAATGCTGGTTTTAGTAAGGGAATCAGTGAAGTAAAGGTTGTTCCGGGTGGTCATTTTAAATCAGCAATCCATTTCGATTTTTCGGGTAATAAGAAAATGGCTTTAGGTGTAGAACTAGGTGTAAATGCCGAATATTATAGCCAGCAAGTTTCTCTAATGGCTAACCAACCAGCTACTGCTTATTTTACTGACCTTTACATAGGGCTTCAGGTAGGCAAGCGGTGGTAATGTTCCTATTTCATTTGTGCCAGATACTAATCCCAATAACTATACATGGCTAATCAGCTCATCTGTTTTCTTAGAGATTAAAAAATATTCATTTCTACCACTAACATATTCGCTACTATTTACGCCTATATATTTACAGGCAAAAAAAAGTTTGGTTTTGCTATTAAAAATCAGGGTTACCCCCTTGTTATATTTTTATTAATTGTGTAGCTTTGTTGCTTATGCCTGATATGATATCATAATCAGGTGGGTTAATATTGGAATTTGGTTTTTTGTAAGTTTAGTAAATCAGGTCGTGTTTATTATTTGAGAAAATACAAGTAGCATAACAACAGTAAAAAAATATCGAAAATGAAAAAAGCATCTATATTTTCAGCATTATTTGCCCTATTATTAGTTTGTTCCTTATCTGGTGCTTTTGGTCAGGTAGTTATTACACCTGCTACGGGTGGCACTTTAATCTGCTCTAATAAGGCAGTTGGTGGAAGTGCGCCAGCCTATACCATTATTAGCCCAATAACTGTTACTGAAACCACTCCGGGCGACCTTACAGGTGGTGCAGGTGCATCTACAATAACAGATGTACTGACAATAGTTCCACCTACAGGATGGCGTTTTAACACGGTTGCACCTACACTTAGTTTTACTGTAGGTGGAAACATAACTTCAATGTCAGTTGTGTCAATTACAGCTGCATTGCTTACAATTAATATCAATGTAACCCAGATGGCAGCTATGGATGCCTTTACTATTTCTGGATTGCAGGTTCAGGCATCTACTACTACAGCAGCAGCAGGAAGAATATACGCTACTACAGCCACAGGGATTGCGGGCATAACTACTGGAGCTGCAGGCAGCAACTTCGGCAACCTTTCACAATCTCCCGGCCCAGTTGGTGGGCCTACTTTTGTTTGCCAGGGCCAGAATGTTACATTGACTGATCCTGTATTAGGTGGCACATGGACAAGCAGCATCCCTGCAAGGGGAGCGGTTGGCCCTACCACAGGTGTAGTTACCGGTGGTGCTACTTTTGGCGCATTTACTATTACCTATGATGTAGGTGGATGTACCATGGCATACCCAATGACAAACAACGCTATGCCTGCACCGATAACAGGTGGAAGTTATGTATGCCAATTTTTAACTACTTTATTATCTGATGTTACTGTAGGAGGAACCTGGTCTAGTGGTTCACCTCTAGTTGCCACCATAGGTTCTACTACTGGTTTAGTAAGCGGTTTGGGTACAGGTGGTGTTGCTGCAATGAATTATACATTACCTAGTGGTTGTTTTGTAACTAAATATGTAACAGTAAATACCCCTCCGGCCCCTATTACTGGTATCAATGAAATTTGCTCTTACGGTACCACTGTGCTATCAGAAGCTATTGGTGGTGGTGTATGGTCGGGCAGTACCCCTACTGTTGCTACAGTAAGTTCTACAGGTTTTGTTACAGGTGTTTCCGCAGGAACCACTTCCGTATCTTATACTATTACTAGCTGTCCTCCGGCTATCAAGGTAGTTACTGTTGACCCAACCCCACTTCCTATTAATGGAATAACAAGTATATGTAATACTGTATCAACCGTGCTTACAGATTCATCTGCTGGTGGTACCTGGAGCACAAGTGACCCAAGTGTTGCTACCATTTCATCTACAGGTGCAGTAACTGATGTTGATTCTACATTAGGTGCTTCGGCTACTATTACCTATACTTTGCCTACAGGTTGCTTTGTAACTACCATAGTTACGGTACAATCCTCTGCATCTAATATGTATGGGCCGGATAGTATTTGTACTGGTGCATCTACCGTTTTATACGATACGACCCTGGGTGGTATCTGGAGTAGTACTAATCTTGCTATTGCTTCAATTATCGATTCCTCGGGTGTCGTAACTGGCCATAGTACTGGTTTGGTGAATATATCATATACATTGCCAAATGGTTGCTTCTCTGTAAAACCATTCTTTATCAAGCCATTAATACCTGCGAGTGTAAATATTACAGCTACACCTGGTGATAGCGTTTGTGCGGGTACTCCTGTTACATTTAATGCAACTTCATTAAATGGTGGTATCCCTACCTACAATTGGAAATTGTTTTATCTGGGAACCTATCTGGGAGATACTACTACCACCTTGGTTTATACACCAGTTCATGGTGATGTAATATTATGCGAAATGGTTACACATGGCATATGCTCGGTTTCAGATACCGTTTATGATACATTTGCAGTAAATGTATTGCCTAATGTGAGGCCTACTGTTACAATACGAATTACGGATACATCGAATATCGCACCTTACTATGGAAAAATATTTAATTTCTATACAGATGTGCTTTATGGCGGTATAGCACCAACATTCCAATGGTATATAGATGGTGCAGCTGTATCAGGAGCTACTGGCAGAACATTCTCAACACCAGTATATAAAGACGAATACATTTATTGTATTGTTAGGGGCATTCCTCCATGTAATACCATTACAGATACTGGCTGGAGTAATAGGATTTATGTTTATGCCGATTATCTTGGGGTAAACAGTGTAAGCGGTACATCAAATAATTTCAGTTTGTATCCTAATCCGAACCATGGTTCCTTTACCCTTACCGGTTCTACCGATGCTATGAGCAATAATGAAGTATCGATTGAGGTGAGCAATGTATTGGGCCAGGTAGTTTATAATGGCAATGCTACCTTAAATAATGGAAAAGTAAACGAGCAGGTGATGCTGGGTAATAATCTTCCAGAAGGTTCATATATACTTCGAATAAATCCAGGTACAAAAAATGAAGTGATTCATTTCGACATAAGTAAATAATATCTTCTTAAATTAAGTCAAATGATGGCTATCCTTTTTGGGTAGCCATTTTTGTTTTTAGCTATACCAGTAACCATACTCAATCCAGACTTAACAATTTCATTCGATTAAGATAATATTGAATAGTTGAGTATGAAAGCATTCCTAGTGACCTTTGTATTTGAAGTAACACTATGCCCTTGTGGTTCGAATTTCTTTAATACTTGTCAGTAAGTAAAAATGCTTTTATGAAAAAAATACTCATCATCCTTGTTCTGATAATTACTACATCTGTTTCATTTG
>CANGSR010000332.1 GCA_947456055.1 Chitinophagaceae bacterium | reverse complement strand
GTGGCTGTGGCTGTCGTGCTGCTGCTCCAGGTGCCTGCCCCGCTCGCATCGCTCAGGGCTGATGTACTGCCGGTACAGACTGTGGTTGTTCCTGTTATTGGGGATGGTACCGGTACCACGTTTACTGTCGTGGTGGCATTACACAAACCGCCTAGCGAATAGGTGATTACTGCCGTGCCCAGTGATACTCCACAGGCAATACCTGTTGTGCTGCCTACCGTCACCCTGCCTGTTGTGCCGCTTATCCAGCTGCCACCTGCGGTGGCATCGCTGAGCGTGATACAACTTCCGTTACATATATTTGGACCGCCCGTTATTGCTGCCGGGGTCGGGTAAACGGTCATTGTTATCGTCCGGTAACATCCCGAACTGGCTATACTATAAGTTATTATTGAAGTTCCCGCACCTACTGCCGTTACCACTCCCGTGGTGCTGACCACTGTGGCTACCGAAGTGGTACTGCTGCTCCACGTCCCGCCAGTCGTCGTTTCCGTCAGCGTCGTACTAGAGCCGACACACAGGCCGGTGATGCCGCCGATGGCGGCAGGGCCGGCTGTTACCGTAAACCCGTGCGTGGCACGGCAGGAGCCGCCTAGTGAGTAGGTTACTATGCAAGTACCGGGTCCGACACCAGTTATAATGCCTGATGTAGAACCAATTGTAGCAACCGTGGAACAACCTAATGACCAGGTTCCTCCAGGTATGGTATTATAACAGCTGGTAGAACCACCAACGCAAAGTGTAAATGTGCCTGTGATTGAACTGGGCACCGGGCTGACAGTAGCTATAGCAGTTGCATAACATCCTGTGCTGAGCATATAAGTAATTACAGAGGTACCGGCACTTAACCCGGTCATTAATCCAAGTGATGAAACAATAGCAGCAACACCGGGATTACTACTTCCCCATGTACCTCCACCTGTAGCATCTATTAGTGTTGTAGAACTACCTACACATATCAATAGCGAACCTACTATTGCTGCCGGATTTGGAAACACAGTCACAGGTGTTGTAGCATAACACCCTGTTGCCAGTGTATATGTTATAGTAGCTGAACCCAATGCTAATCCGGTAACAAGACCCGAAGTTGATCCAACCGGAGTTATTGTTGAATTTGAACTCGACCAAATACCTGACCCTGCATCTGTAAGTAAGGTAGTTGACCCAAGACATACAGTGGTCAATCCCGTAATTGGGGCAGGTGCAGGATTTACCAAAACTGAGGTAGTAATAAAACACCCTGTCGATGTTAAGGTATAAGAAATAATATTTGTCCCGGCATATACTCCTGTTACAATACCTGTTAAACTTCCAATATCTGCCACTCCAATATCACTACTGCTCCAGGTCCCTCCGCTGGTAGCATCATAAACTGTAGTTGTAAACCCACCTTCACACAAAGTTGTAGTACCAGTAATTGGAGCAGGTAATGGATTTATGGTTATTACAGATGTGGTGATACAACCTGTAGGCAATGTATAAGTAATCATTGCAGTCCCTGCGGCCACACCTACGGCAATTCCAGACGAGGTCCCAATTGTGGCTACCGAGGTATTTCCGCTACTCCAACTCCCACCTCCAGTTGCATCAAACAATAATGAAGATGTACCGACGCAAAATGTTGTAAGCCCTACTATTGTTGCAGGTAAAGGATTGACTGTAAGAGTGGATAAGGTATAGCACCCAGTAGGCAAAACATAGGATATGACGGTGGTGCCGGCAATTACACCTGTGGCAACACCAGTAATAGACCCTATAGTGGCCAGATAAGATGCGGTACTAGACCAGGTTCCGCCACCAGCACTATTGCTTAGTGTAGTTGTTAAACCTACACATACACCAAGTGAACCCGTTATTGCAGGCGGCGTGGGATTTACCAGAACTGTGGTTGTAACAACACATATCCCCCCAAAGGAATAGGTAATTTGCGCAGTTCCTGCGGCAACACCAGTAACAATTCCGGAAGTTCCAACTGTGGCTATGGAAGTATTGCTACTTGTCCATGTACCACCTACAGTTATATCAAATAATGGGGTAGTATATCCTGAACAGACGACCCCAACCCCGGTAATAGGCGCAGGAGCAGGATAAACCAGCACTGATGTTGTAACAAAACATGCTCCCGATCCTGCAGTTGCATAGGTAATAATTGCGGTTCCTGCCGCCACCCCAGATAGTACACCTGATGATGAACCAATAGTGGCTACGGCATTATTACTACTCGACCATATACCACCTGTTGTAGCATCACTAAGTGTACTTGTAGTAAATGCACATAGGCTTGTAGTACCTGTAATACTTGCCGGTGGTGTGCCTACTGTTATAGTTTTAGTAGCAATACATCCCGAACTATACACATACGACAATACAGATGTCCCTAATGATAACCCGGTTAATACACCTGAAGATGAACCAATAGTAGCTACTGATGTATTGGAGCTTGACCATGTTCCACCTGTAGTTGAATCAGAGTATGTATAGGACGCACCAACACAAACGCCGGTAGGCCCGAGAATGGTACTAACCGTATTGTAAGTTACATATACACTCTTCACCATCTGGACATTATAAGCACATCCTGTACCTGCTGAAAAACCAAAATAACCTGATGTTGTTATAGGGAATGTCCCTGTCATTGTAGGGGATGTTGCACCGTTAGCATATACACGGATTGTACCTGCATTATACGTAACACGCATATGATGCCAGCTACCATCTGTCATATATGAGGTAGGCCCCACAATAGCTGTACCAGGTACTCTGGGTCCTGCAGCTCCCTCAGCATAAGTAGATGCTGTTGCATAACCAAATAATTCATATTCTGCATTACGCCCATCACCATCATTATCCCATGTATCCATTGTTAATACAAGCCCGGTCAATGGGCTAGGTAATCCAAGCCCGCCTCCGCCAACAAACGATGTCATTGGGTTTATAAGATAGAAAGCAATACCATCTCCATTTCCACACCCTCCCGGGCTTGAGATCTTATAATCGAAATCTAATGAAAATTGCCCGCATCCTGTCAGGTTCACAGGGGTATTATAATATATATAACCATTGCGGCTTCCCGCTGCGGCCGTAAGCTGGATTTCACTATCCACAGCTGTAGCCCCACCACCAGTTCCTCCACCCATGGTCCAGCCAGTTGTTACAATAGGATAGCCCGCCAGTGAAATAGTTGTTTGGGAAAATACCTTCCCAATTATAAGAATTGATAGGATTAAAAAGAGTATACTTTTTTTCATCGAAACAGTATATTTACAAAGGGTTAAACTTGTTTAAAATTACAAAAAAATAGCTAGTCTGCCAATACAGAGTAGTTTAAAAGGACATTTCACGTTCCCTTAACCATTATAGACAGACAAAACCCTATTTTAGTTGGTAAAATTAGCAATAAATTAATTAATAATTAATAGCCGGACATAGCTTCAATGCTTGTATTTTGATAATATAAAATTCCGGCTCCCACAAAAAATACTTTTTTACTTTAGCTACCCATAATTCTCAACTTATGTTTCCAAACAAAAAAATAACAGTTACGATATTACTTGCTGTAAGTATGGGTTTTGTTCAGTCTTTTGCTCAAAAAGAACATGACCATGATGAGGAAAAACCTAAAAACCTAAAGGTTTTATCTTCTAATACTTCAGGCAGGGAAGTACATAAAATAATGAAGGAGTATTCCCGTGCTTTGGGTGTAAGATGTGGCTTTTGCCATGTATCTGAAAAGATGGAAGGTCAGGAAAGACCACGGTTCGATTTCGCATCTGATAATAAACCAGAGAAAATCACCAGCAGGAATATGATGAAAATGGTAAGTGCCATTAATGAAAATTACATTAGCAAAATGATAGGCGGCGACCATACATTGGAGCAAATAACATGTGTAACCTGCCACATGGGTAATAAAACCCCTGTAGTAAAAGTGAGCGACCTGAGAAAAGACGAAAAAGAAAGAGATAGAGATTAGTATTAGCCAAACTTTACCTCTTCAATAAAAATATTTTAGTTGATTAATCGCTCTATCGGGCAATTACCATAGTCGTAAGGGATATAGGCTAGTGATGGAATCTTTTGGGTGAGTATCAGATTAGCTTTTTTACCCACTTTAATAGTGCCCATTTCATGTTGCAATTCCATAGCTGCCGCACCATTAATGGTAACAGAATTGACGGCCTCCTCTGGAGTCATTTTTAATTGGGTACAAGCCAATGTCAGCATTAAAGGCACATTTCCCGAAGGGCAAGACCCAGGGTTGTAATCAGTAGCTAGGCAAACAGGCAACCCTGCGTCAATAATCTTACGGGCTGGTTGGTAGTGCATACCCAGGAAAAATGCAGCTCCTGGCAACAATACCGGCATGGTATTACCTGTTTTCAATGATGCAATTTCCTCATCACCTACACATTCCAGGTGGTCTACACTAATGGCATTATGCTTTACACCTACCTGCACCCCACCCGAATGATGCAATTGGTTGGCATGAATCTTTGGTTTTAATCCATATTTCCAGCCTGCTTCCAAAAGCATTTCAGTTTCAGGAATTCCGAAAAAGCCCTTTTCACAAAACACATCCATATAATCAGCCAGACCCTCACCAGCCACCCTTGGCAACATTTCATCAATAATGAGTCTTATATAAGCTTCTTTATTCTCTTTATATTCAATTGGGTAGGCATGTGCTGCCAAAAAAGAAGATTTTATAGTTACCTTGGTATTTTCCTTCAATTTCCTGATGACACGAAGCATTTTTAGTTCTCCCTCCAGGCACAAACCATAGCCACTTTTTATTTCTATAGCCCCCGTTCCTTGTGCACACACATTATGCAACCGTTCCAGGCTTTGTTCATATAGTTCGCCCTCATCCATAACATTGAGCTTCCGGGCCGAATTCAAAATCCCACCACCCCTTCTTGCAATTTCCTCATAGCTAAGCCCCTTAATTCTATCTACAAATTCTCCATCTCTTGGGCCTGCAAAAACAAGGTGGGTATGGCTATCGCACCAGGCAGGCAAAACCAATCTTCCGCTAGCATCAATAGTTTCATCAGCATGGGTATTGGGTAATTCCTTCATTTCCCCATAACTATGGATTATGCCATTCTCTGCTATCAACCATGCATTATCCATACAGGGTAAGTCTGCCATACCAGCACCACTTACTTTTTCTAGATTACTACCTGCACTTTCTGTTTGGCAAAGCTGCTTAATATTGGTAATCAATAATCGCATAGAAGGATTTTTGGCAAAGATATTGCGTATCTGTTCAAAATGGTGGGGAATAGTAGCGAAGGAGGGCTTGGTTATTCATTACTTCATCCTTCTTTCCAGTAGAAATAGTAATTTCTACAATTCTTAGCCAATCTAAATCAGTAATCTATTACTGATTTAGTGCAATATAATCCATTACATTCCCTATAAAGTTTCAAATCAGTAATATACTTCCGATTTCACAAAATTATTTGATACCCCCCTCCAAAAATGCACAATCCCCGGCAATACTGTTGCCGGGGATTGTGCAGGTAAGCCTGTGGCTGCCCAATTAATTGTACGTCATGTGCTTTTCTTTCTGCCTCTTTACCTGGCTCACTAATGAATCGAATGCAAGGTCGAAGGACTCTTCAAATGTTTTACTCTGGTGCTTTACAAAGTAGGAATGCTTGGGTACATGTAC
>CANGSR010000331.1 GCA_947456055.1 Chitinophagaceae bacterium | reverse complement strand
TCTCAAGAATTACTGTCAGAAACGCCCGGATACGACACCCTCTCCTTTGGAGAGGGCCGGGGTGAGGCCTCCAAATGGCAATTCAAATTTTGCTTAAAAACCATACTCGTCAATAGCAGAGGGCTGGGGTGAGGCCTCTGGAAATTGGGGAAATCATAGTCCATCAGAAAATCAGCTCCATCATAGTTCAAGGCAAATAAATGTGGCAACGATGGGGCATTTTGGGAAATTACGAAAACGCACATGTAATTAACAATCAATAATTTGCAACAGAACCATTACCCCATATCGGAAAATATTTATTTTCAGAAATTGGGGCATTGTCCCAGCGGGACAACCGGTTTGTAGCAAATAGCTAAGAATAAGGGGATATGCCCCAGCGGGGCTACCGGTATGTATGTAAAAAAAGTTACCTATAAAATTTGGTAAAGATAGGCTAGGATTAGCCATAATGTGCTGAAATCATAGTCCTCAGAAAATCAGCCCACCTATCGGTCGGCAGGCTTAATCATAGTTCAAGACAAAAAAATGGGCAACAATGGGGCATTTTGGGAAATTACGAAAACACACATATAATTGACAATCAATAATTTGCACCAGAACCATTACCCCATATCGGAAAATAATTATTTTTTAGGATTTGGGGCATTGTCCCAGCGGGACAACCGGTTTGTAGTAAATAGCTAAGAATAAGGGGATATGCCCCAGCGGGGCTACCAGTATGTATGTAAAAAAATTACCTGTAAAATTTGGTAAAGATAGGCTAGGATTAGACATAATATGCTGAAATCATAGTCTCAGAAAATCAGCTTAATCATAGTTAAAGACAAAAGTTGGGGTATTCAAAGAAGAATGCATATTTTTACATCTATGAACTTCTCACCAATAATCATATCAGCCTTACTTCAGGGTTTAGCTATTGGCGGTCTGGGACCAGCAATAGCCAATTACAAAACATATACACCTGCGCATGAGGCATTTCTAATTATTGTCGGCTGTGTGCCACTACTCATCAGTATGTGGATTAGGTTCAGAAATACAAAGCCTGGTAAAAAGGACTTGGTTCGCTTTTTTGCGCCGCTGGTTCTTGGCCTTGGTGCCGGTCTTGCGGTGTATCAATTACTGTAATAAGGATTAGGTTGCTTAATAGTTGATTTACCCAAAAAAACTAAAGACAATTTTATCCCCAATATTCATTAGCCATTCCCTATATTAGCAAATTGGAACAGGCTAATATGAAGCAGGATACAAATCAGATATACAATTCCCCGTTCAATATCGCTGTGCTGGTAGCAGGCATAGGCTTTTTTATAGACGCTTTCGACTTGTTCCTGTTTAATGTGTACCGCATCCCATCGCTCAAAGACCTGGGCCTGAGTGGTAATGGGTTGATGCTCACTGGCGAGAGATTGCTTTCAATCCAGATGGCGGGAATGATGATTGGCGGGATAATCTCAGGTATCGTAGCAGATAAATTAGGCCGTCAAACTGCATTATATGGTTCCATTCTCCTCTATTCATTGGCTAATTTTGGGAATGCATTCGTGCATGATGTCGATACCTATGCCATCATCCGCTTCCTTGCCGGGGTAGGGCTTGCGGGCGAACTGGGTGCTGGCATTACCCTGGTATCAGAAAGTATGTCGGTAGAGAAGCGGGGCTATGGCACTATTTTGGTGGCTACCCTGGGTGCACTTGGTGCAGTCACTGCCGGCCTCATTGGCGATTATCTACCATGGCGGCAAGCATTTATGGCGGCAGGTGTGGCGGGTAGTATTTTGCTGGTATTGCGTATGAAATCGCATGAGCCGTCAATGTTTATGACTACGAGGGACGCCCATGCAACCAGGGGTTCACTAATCCTCCTATTCTCATCGGGTAGGCGTACACTCAAATACCTGGCCTGTATATTTATGGGCATACCCATATGGTATAGTGTAGGCCTCCTCATTACCCTTTCGCCCGAAATTGCCAAATTGCATGGCATCACGGGTTTGAAACTATCCACCTGTTTTATCTTATTTCAGTTGGGTATCACCAGCGGAGATTTGTTAAGCGGTATTTTGAGTCAGGTTTTTAAAAGCAGGAAGAAGATATTGCTTGCTTTTATGACATTAGGAGTTTTGGCCACTATTTATCATTTCATCTTGATAAATGGCGGGCAGCAAATTAATATCACCTCTTTTTTAATGGGTTTGGGTTGTGGTTATCTATCCGTATTTGTAACCACTACTGCCGAGCATTTCGGTATTAACCTAAGGGTTACTGTAACTGCTACGGTCACTAATTTTATGCGTGGTGCCCTGGTTTTGCTCATACCCATGCACCAGGGTATAGAGCGAATATTTCATCTAAGTCTAAGCGGTGGCCTGGCAATTACAGGTGGCCTTGTATGGGCTTTGGCAATAATTTCAGTAATAGCCCTGCCTGATACCTATGGTAAATCCCTGGCTTATAATGAAGAGTAAAAAAGGATTTATACTATATGGTTACAAATCCTTTTTATTGTTTTTTAGTTGAAATTACACCACTATCAAAAAGCTAAATAATAGAATTATAGTCCAAAAATCTTGATGAGGCCATTCCCCCTTTGTGCGGTTGATTTGTGCGTATGGGAAGGGGGCTGGGGGATGTCCTATTTAACCAATAATGATTCGTTTTCATTCAGAAATACATTTGGTTATTGTCTTTCCTTCACAAATTCCCCAATAGTTTTGCGGGTGCTTATCTATTTTATAATCGTTCTAAACGTAATATTGATCCTGCCCTCACTAATTTTAGGTTCTTTAGGTATGCTGTGTAACCAATGATTTTGGGTAGTCCCCTTCATCAATAAAAGGCTGCCATTCCCCAATGCTAATTTTATATTAGGCAATTTATCAACCGCATGTTTTAAAAGGAAAGTCCTTGGGCTACCAAAACTTACCGAACCAATAACCGGATTGATGCCCAATGATATTTCATTATCCCGGTGCCATCCCATACTATCTTTCCCATCCCGGTAATAATTGAGTAAGGCCGAATTAAATTGATGCCCTGTTTCGGTCTCAATCCGTTTCTTTATCCTAATTAACTCAGGAGTCCACTCCAAAGGTTCCATAGTAACCCCTGAATATTTATAAGACATCCCCTCGTCGCCATACCATGCAGTGAGCCTTGGCTGCATGATTTCCTTTCCAAACATTTTTATTGGTTCATGCCGCCATTCAATCTGATTAATGAGATTGGTAAATAAACTGCTGCTTTCTTCCTCACTGAAAAAGCCTGGGTAATAGAATACTTGACCATCATAGGGTAGTAGGTTTTCCTGGTTTGTAGTATTCTTCATTTTGTTTGTGTTGTATGAGAGGATAAAGGAAGGGAAAAATTTCAATGTCAAGAATACGTTCTTTAGAAACATTACATATTTTAAGTACGATAACCAAAAAATTTACACTATTTTGCCACGAATCATTGTGGTAAGTCAACAGGCGATCAATACCCAGAAATTGTTAAAACGTTATGAAAAATGAAATTGAAAAATTAACTGGTTATACCGAACTTCTGAAAGGGATTTCTGGCATTTATTCAAATGCTCAGGAACAGGCTGCAAGGTATATTAATTCCTTAATGGTTAGTACCTATTGGGAAATAGGCCGACATATAGTTGAATTTGAACAAGGTGGAAGCAATAAAGCAACATACGGCGCAACTTTGCTCGTAAATTTGTCTAATGACCTCTCTTTATTACATGGCAAGGGGTTTAGTCGCTCCAATTTATATAATATGCGCATGTTTTATGTGCGTTATCCAATTTTCCAGAAGGCTTCTGGAAAATTGAGTTGGAGTCATTATGTTGAGCTTCTGAAGATTGAAAATGACTTAGAGCGCAGTTTTTATGAACAACAGGCAATTCAAGAAAATTGGTCTATTCCAGAGTTGCAAAGGCAAAAGAAAGCCTCATTATTTCTTCGCCTTGCAGCATCTAAAGATAAGGAAGGTCTCTTGAAATTAGCTAACAAAGGACAAATTATTCAAAATCCATCTGACATAATAAGGGAACCTTATGTGCTTGATTTTTTAAAAATACCAGAACCCTACAATACTTCAGAGAATAATCTTGAAAATCTCATTATAGATAATTTACAGCATTTTTTATTAGAATTGGGCAAAGGCTTTGCTTTTGTTGGAAGACAATATCGGGTAACGCTTGCAAACAGACACCACTATGTGGATTTGGTATTTTATCATAGAATATTAAAGTGTTTTGTATTAATAGACCTAAAAAAGGAAGAGGCAGGTTATAGTGATATTGGGCAAATGAATATGTACCTTGGTTATTTTGAAAATGAACAAAATGTAGAAGGTGATAATCCGCCAATAGGTATAGTAATGGCAAGGGAAAAAGATGAACTGCAAATAAAATACGCAATGCATAATGTGAGTTCGCAACTCTATGTAAGTAAATACCAGCTATATCTTCCAAATGAGACTGAACTAAGAAATGAAATTGAAAGAATTTACAACCAGAATGAAGATAACACACAAGTGTAAGTGCATTATTTCATCTTTGATATTCCAGTTTTTAAAGTTTCTAATATTCATTCAAATAGCTAGAAAAAAGATGAATAATTCATCTCTCGCCAATAAGCCCACCCAATTTATTGTATATTTCTGCCTCGAAAAAAAGCCTTTTATGTATAAAATATTCCCACTACTTCTATTATTGGTAATCTCTAAAGATTTGCAGGCGCAATCCATTAGTATTATTCCGCAGCCTGTGAGCCTGGTGGAGCAAAAGGGTAGTTTTGTAATAGATAGCAAGACCAGTATTAATTTTAGCAAGCAGGCTAAAGGGTGTAAAGACGCCGCAACATTTTTGAGCCATGCCTTAAAAGAAATAAGTGGCTTAAGCCTGCCTGAAAATGCAAAAGGTGCACAATCAATCCAGCTAGTAATAGCATCGAAGTCTGAACTTGGGAAGGAGGGCTATCAGCTAAAGGTAAGTCCCTCGGGTATTCTTATCAATGCCAATGACAGGGCAGGCCTGGTTTATGGAATTCAGACATTGTTGCAGCAATTACCAGCAGTAAGAACCAATGCGGCATTGTCAGTGCACTGCATGGAGGTAACGGATTATCCCCGGTTTAAGTGGCGGGGTATGCACCTTGATGTGAGCCGCCATTTCTTTTCGCCCGATATGATTAAGGAATATCTGGACCTAATGGCCAGGTATAAAATGAATGTGTTTCACTGGCACCTGGTCGATGATCAGGGCTGGCGAATTGAGATTAAAAAATACCCCGAACTGAACAGGATAAGTAGCTGGCGGGTAGATAAGCTGGATAGGGTTTGGGGTGAGCGGCCACAAGCTACGGATGGCGAAATACCTACTTATGGAGGTTATTACACTCAGGCCCAGGTAAAGGAAATTGTAGCCTATGCTGCACAGCGCAATATCACCATAGTGCCCGAAATTGAGATGCCGGGGCATAGTGCCTCAGCTATTGCGGCCTACCCAAGGCTCAGTTGTACTAACAAGTCCCAAAAGCCTATGACTGGTGGTAATTATAAGGATATTGCCTCCAACTATTGTGCAGGCAATGACTCGGTTTTTCATTTTGTGCAGGATGTATTGAGTGAGGTTATTGCGATATTCCCTTCGGCCTATATACATGTGGGTGGCGATGAGGTGGATAAGGACCCATGGAAAAAATGTAGCCGC
>CANGSR010000330.1 GCA_947456055.1 Chitinophagaceae bacterium | reverse complement strand
TGGCAGGTAGTATCAGGCTATAGCGGGAGATATGGGTAGGGTAGGTGCTGTTGAAATACATATCATTCCAGAAATGCTCTGCCAGTTTACCCTCATAGCTCGATTCCAGTTTATAATACAAGTGGATAGCATCGCCAATTGCCAGCGTGCTGAATACTATGTAACCCTTATTGCGCTCGGCAGGCACCTTTGATCCGTCTTTTTTCAGTAATTCGGCCTTATCAATCACCAGCTTTTGCGAATAGCTATTGTGCTGTATATAATATTCCTTATAACGCTGTATGGCACTTTGCGAATTGATGTAAACCAGCATTTCCACCTGCTCCTCACCGGCCCCATGCTCTGGATAAACTATTTGGCGCTCATCATTGATGAGTATTACTGCTTCTTCTTTGGCATAAGCTACATTAGCCTGTGCATCCTTGTAAATCTTCACCGCATCATTTTGCTGGAAATAGTCATGCAGCTTTTTCTTGCCTTCCAGGGTTCTCAGCTTTTCACGGGCTTCATAATTAGTGGGTGAATAGATGATGCATTTACGTAATTGCTCAATTGCCTTATCCTTTTCACCCTTGGCATTATATACCAGCCCAGCCGAATAATAGAACTTACCTATATAGGGGCAAAGTTTCATCAACTTGTTTATCCACTCCAATGCATTGTCATAATCATGCATTTCATAATAGAGTATGGCTATTTTGGCATATTTCCCCACTTCAAAAGGTTTATTGGCCACTTGTTGTTCGTATATTGCTATCGCATCTTTTTTCTTTCCCGTTTTGATGTTATATTCAATAATCATATCCATGATGTCCTCATCATAATTGGTCTCCAGGTATTTGTCTAGTATTTTGTTGGCCTTATATACATCCTTACTTTGCGCCAATGAGAGGTAATACTGAAACTGCACTATTCGGCCATTATTGGGAAACAGGCTAATAGCCTCATTCTGGGCGGCTTGTAGTTTCACCATATCCTTTTGTTTGTTGTAAATGGCTATCAGTTCAGCCATGCTTCCTGCTGTTTTGCCATATAGTTCTATATGCCTGTTCAGCAGGCTTACAGATTCCTCCCAGTTTTCTTTACTATAGGCATCACCAAAGCGCAGGGTAAGACCAATAAGGCTTTCAGGGTCATTGGTCTTAATGTTTTCCCGCTCTCGGGTGGCGTCAATTACATTGTCGTCAATATTGGCTGTTTCAATTACCTTCTCAGAAATCAGGGTGCAGTGGGGTGCCAGTTGTTTCAGTTTAGCCACAGTTTTGTGGGCTGCATATTTTTTCTCATTGTGGTTATATACTTGCAGTAGTAGCAATTGGTTAATAAGGTTATCAGGGTCTTTGGCAATTAATGTTTCAAAATACTGCTCTGCGAATAGCGGCACCTGCACCACCTCATAAGGTGTAGCTTTGGTATAGGGCTGATAGGATGCCTCGCTTTTCACATCCGTAAGCAATAGCCCATTTACATCTGCCATCCTCACCATAAAATTATTCCGTTCCAGTTCGCTACTGCCGGTTTGTATCAGCAGGCGGTTATAGCCTTTTTGCAATTTCACCTTATAGGTATACACATCAGCATCGGTATTCCTTTCTTCACTTTCTGACGCCACCAGGAAATCATTTATCCACACTCTCACCGACCCTGATACCCCCACCAGCAATTGCACCTCCTTATCCTCGTCACTCCTGACAAAAGTTTGGCAATAAATTACAGCATCTATAATGTAATGGTTGAAATTCATATCCCACCAGCGGTCGTTGCGCACCTCAGGTATTTCGAACCAATGCACCTCTGCTCCGTTTTTATTGGTAAAGGCATAACTAGCCTCGGGATGGGCTACTACACCAAAATCTTTATTAAAACCGCTGCCCGATAAATTCTCAAATACCCCAAGTGTCGACCAGTTTTTTACATCATGAATGCCTGCATAGATACCACGTGCATTTTTGAAATTCCCTATCCTTTCTTCATTCGTCCCCAGGAAATCTATTGCCGATGCCTTTATGCTATTAGGTGCCTTAGGGTCATCTATCACACCCTGTAGGAATTTGATGACCTCTTTATTTCCCTGTGCCTCGCCGCGGTTAAAAATGCCCGAATTGAGCATGGCATACAGGTAAGGGTAGGGGTTAGGCTGGTTTTTATAAAATTGCTGGAAATCATAAAAAGCAGGCAGGTATTGTTGCCTGTCAACCTCCAATATTGCATTAATCAGGTAAGATTGGTTAATATCCTTCCCCGATTTCTGCAAATCCTTAAGTATCGTCTGAGCCTGGTTTATATTATTGACTTTGATTTGGTTTATAGCCTCCTCATAGGTCTGGGCTACTACTGAATTACAAAGGCAATAGGTGAGTAATATTAAAATGATTCTTTTCAATTGTCTGGTTTTTGTATTAGTTGTATTTGCAAAATGGGTTAATCAAAATAATAAGTCTACATGGGTTAACCTAAATAATAATCGTATTCATCACATCACTAAGTAGCCCCGGCTTTTAAGCCGGGGTAAGAATGGTATATAATGTGGCTTTAGCCAAAATAAACGCATGCCGGCATCAAAAGAATACTGACTATATCTACAATTAAACCCGATTTCAAAGGTAATTGAAATAAGGTTAGAGATACTTTCAAAATTGAAAGGCATACATGGAAGCGTTAATCTGAAATATAATGATTCTTGTTTAATTCATTGGATCAGGTTCTGTTTCTCAGGATTCGGCACCCTCTCCTTTTCCGGAGAGGGCTGGGGTGAGGCCTCTAGGGTATGCTTAAAATTTGTCTTCATTTACACCTACCACCGCCCCCTTAATAATAAATACTCAATTAGATGGATTTTATGCAAAGTGAGGATGTTCGAATAATTCCTAAAAACTTGAATGGTTATTTTTCTTTTATAGGAGGCGCAAAATGTGCGAATAGCGACCTATTTAAAGACTTTTGCATCGATGTTGAAATGGAAAAGAATGTTCAAACTTTAGGAATTATTTTGGCATCCTCACTTACCTAACTAACTTTGCCCCCACATTACATGGCGGTATTTCACGACATACATCATTTACCTGAATTTAAGAATGCGGTACTGACCATCGGTTTTTTCGATGGTGTACATAAAGGACACAAAGTAATACTCAATGAGGTGTGCAAACACGCCGGCCAAATGAATGCCACCAGCGTTTTACTCACCTTCGAACCACATCCCCGCAAACTCCTTTATCCCGACCAGCCACTAGGAATCATTACCCCCCTGCACAAAAAACTGGAACTGATAGAAGCGGCAGGAATAGAAAACATAGTGGTAGTACCTTTTACCCGCCAGTTCAGCCAGCTAACTGCCGAGGAATATATCCGTAATTTTATGGTGGGCCTCTTCCATCCAGGTAATATAGTAATCGGTTATGACCACCGTTTTGGCCACGACCGTAAAGGGAACATAGACCTAATGAAGCAATATGCCCCCATCTACAACTACAGCCTCACCGAGATACCCGCCCAACTCATTGACGAAGCCGCTGTAAGCAGTACCAAGATTAGGACTGCGCTCCAGAGCGGTATGGTAGCCGAAGCCGCACAGATGTTGGGCCGCAATTATACATTTACCGGGAAGGTAGTGCATGGTAAGCAACTGGGCCGCACCATAGGCTACCCCACAGCCAATATAGAGCCCGACGATAAAGACCAGATAATACCAGGCCTGGGTATTTATGCAATAAGGGTAAGCCATAATGGCCACCAGCATAATGGTATGATGAGCATTGGCTACAACCCAACCGTCACCGACCAAAAGATAGTGCGCATAGAAGCCAATATCTTCGATTTCAACAAAGACATTTACGGCGAAACTATAGAAATAACAATGGTGCAAAAACTGCGTGATGAACAAAAATTCTCCTCCCTCGATGCCCTCAAATCCCAGTTGCACCAGGATAAACTCGATACTTTAAGGGTGTTAGGGAAGGAATTGGGGTAAATATTGTTGCATTATTTGATATTATTGTTGGTTTGACCTAATTTAGGATAGGGATAGCATAGATAACTGTCGCTCTTCCGGATTTTTTATCCGGAAGCCTTGGTGGGGGATTTTTAATCCCCTAGACAATATCACGTACAAAACGATACCTCGGTATAATACTATAATAGAAATTCCATGAAAGAAGCCTTACATAAATTATTCTCAAATCCTCAGTTATTAAATAAAGCTGAGGTAATTCAGATATTAGTCTATGTAGTGCTATTTGTATTTGTTGGCACCATTATCAAGCTATTGTTGGATATCCACTATTCAAGAAAGTCAGTTAATTGGAGGTTTACTGAAGGTGTTATTATGAAAATGAGGCGTATAAAGGAGAGCTCCAAAGAAAATGATTATACGTTTGATTGTAACTATACTTATGAAGTTGATGGTATTGAATATAAATCAAAGAGGATTAAATATGGAACTTTTACTTTAGCTACTATCTCTAATAAGGAGTTGGAACGTTTATTTATCCAATATCCTATTAGCACTAAGATCAAAGTGTATTATGACGTAAGTAATCCTAAACGTTCAGTAATTGAACCCGGATTCAGTTTTGATTTATTGCTGTTATTATTTGGCTGTTTATTAATGTGCAGCTTCTGTTTGTATAGGATTTTGACAGGGAATTACAATTGATTTATCTAATACTGCTGCAACAAAAAGCCAATGAATCTGAAACATACATGCACATTGTTGTTGCCATTTGCAGTGATTATCCTTTGCTCAGGCAAGAAAAATGGAAAGGATAATATTGCGAAGGAAGTTTGTAAAAGCTTTCAGAATAAATATGGAATGGATAAAATACTTGAGAGCTTTAAGAAAGTTAATTCCTGTGCTTTACGATTAATTACCTCAAAAGATGCAATTGGCAATGGTGGATTTTTATACATAATAAATAAATTTTGTGCGGAGTCAGGGGAGATGCACAGTGTTTTATGGAATACCACTGATACAATTAATTATAATAATGTGTTGTCGAATATTGAATTTGTGAAGGAAAGGTATTTTCCAAAGAACTATTTAGCAAAGATTGAAAAGTGGGATACAGTAGAGTTTAAAAAACTACATGATCTTGTGATATTCGATGCTTGTCCTTTATATATTAGTAGGGTTTATTTTAGCAAAGGTAGAGTGGTGTGTGATTGCTTTGAAATATATGCACCCTTGGAATGGGATGATAACATTAGGTCATTTAGGTACTAATGGCAAGAATTGTTTTGGATTATTTAAAACCTATCCTCATGTTTATTAAAACCATGGATTAAATTATTATTAACTACAAATAGGTTGTAGAATCTTTCCACAATTTGATTTGAAATTTGACTGATTCCCAATAATATACAAACTTTGCATTACCTAAAGACAGCCATCTGAATATCGTATTTTATAAGAGTAAAAATCATTAGTTTTTATTACGATAGGTTCTCCAAACCATAAATCAAATATTGAAGTGTTTTTCAAAACGTAGGTCAAATAATGATGAAATAGTAGCCCCGGCCTTCAGGCCGGGGTATGATGCAATAAAATATATAGGCTTTAGCCGAAATTGGGTGCGCATGGAATCCCCGCAAACCAATTTTGGCTAAAGCCAAATTCACTTATGTTCCATTCCCCGGCCTGAAGGCCAGGGCTACTAAAAAACATTATCACATTGTGTCTTGTCCTAACATAGGTTGACACGCAAAAGCGTGTA
>CANGSR010000329.1 GCA_947456055.1 Chitinophagaceae bacterium | reverse complement strand
GGTATTCCTTATCCCATTTATTAATAGGTAGCATCAGAAATTTTTCGCCAATACCCCAGGTGTCAGGCAGGGTCGTGATGAATGAACTGTCGATCATGTACCAGATTTCACGGTCGTTCTGCATCTTTTCATCAAGTACGCTATAAACCACCGCACCCGATTCGCCCACGGTAAATGAGCCAAATTCGGTATATATATCAGGGGTGTCTACTTTGTTCTTTTTGCAAACAGTCTTGATGGTAAGTACAATTTCATTGATCATGTAATTGTAGTCATAATCAAAGTTAAGGGAGTGCTTGATTGGTAAACCACCACCTATATTGATTGCCGACAATTCGGGGCATACCTTTTTAAGTTGGCAATAAAGGTTTAGCACCTTGTTCAACTCACTCCAGTAGTATACATCATCCTTAATGCCCTTATTCATAAAGAAGTGGAGCATTTTCAGCCTGAATTTTTCGTTGCCTTTTATTTTGTCAACATAAAATTCAAGTATATCCCGGCTACGGATTCCCAGGCGGGAGGTATAGAAATCGAAAGAAGGCTCTTCCTCACTGGCTATGCGGATGCCGATATTTACAGGATCTTTTGACCTTATAGATTTTTTATAGTCCTCAAATTCATTTTTATTATCAATAATAGGTATTACATTAGTAAACCCATCATTGATCAACTTGGCGATATTGCGTGTATACGCCCTGGTTTTAAAACCATTGCATATAATGAATATGTCTTTGGTTATTTTTTTCTGTTTATAAAGCTGCCAAATGATGTCAATATCATAAGCAAACGAAGTTTCGAGGTTTACTCCAAACTTCAAAGTTTCCTCTACAATAAATGAAAAGTGCGAACTTTTGGTACAATAGCAGTAAAAATACTGTCCGTCATACTTATGTTTCTTAATCGCATCGGCAAACATCTTTTTTGCCCTATTGATCTGCATCCCAATTTTTGGAAGGAAGGTGATTTTAAAGGGGGTGCCATATTTTTCAATCATGGCATTAATGTCCACACCATTAAACTCCAGGGTATTATTATCGTTTACATCAAAGCCTTCCTGTGGGAAATGGAACGTCTGGTTGACGAGATCAGTGTAAGTGTTATTCATTTATTGATAAAAAACTTGTTTTTTAAAAGCTATCTTTTATAGGTAACAAAATTAATAAATTAGCCTTAGGAATTGGGATTTATTTTGGTGGTGTAGGTTAAATTTTGATTGGCAAATATTGACCAGCTTTACCGTTAGAACCTCATATTTGGTATAAATGTTTAAGTGCCTAATCGTTGATGCTCTATACAATCAAACTGTGGCAGTATTTCAAAGAACATTAGCATAAAGATTCTTCTACAGGATGGCACATGAAAACAAATGCTGTTTAACCTATAGTGGTATCAATAGTTTCAACGCAACTGTATTAGCCTGGAAACAAATGTAGAAAAATGGATTTTCCCAGTGCCTTGGTTGTTATTAGAACTAGTTGTACCATGTCTAAATAACATGTATATTTTATGTAAATGCTTAAGACCCATAACTATATCAGATAGTCCTGGGAACTTTCAAAATGATAGTGATTCTATTGGAGGTTGTTATATGTTTTTTATTATAATCCCTTTCCAAATTAATGAAATATAATTAATTGTTTATACTGGATCCATTTTCAATTAGGCTGTTTTGACACAATAATGGTTAATCCTTTATGAACTTTTTGTCAATTTTATTGTTGATTTTGATAAAGTAAATCCCTCTTGGCAAAGAATCAACATCTATCTGGATATTATAGGACATATAATTATTCTGAAAAAGAACCTGCCCTAGGGTATTTGTAATTGATATTGATTCTATTTTATTTGATGATGATATATTTACCTTTTGGTTGGTTGGATTTGGATATATAAGGAGGTTTGATGTTTGATTAGCTTCATATATTTCTAATTGTCCGCAATCCGGGTTAAATGCAATTTTCCTTATTCTATGATTACCTCTATCTGCTACATATAGATTGCCACATTTGTCAAAGGATAGACCACCTGGTTTATTTAATAATGCCACTGTCGCTGGTCCCCCATCCCCATCAAAACCACCTGTATTAGAGTTATTTCCAGCTATAGTATATAGATACCCTGTGTTTGAAATTTTCCTTATTGAATTATCTGTTGTGAAATAAACATTGCCTGAATTATCTACAGCCATACCCTGGATATTCCCTATCCTTGCATTGGTTGCAGGTATACCATCGGGAGAATATCCGTAAATACCTATTCCCGCAATTGTTGAAATTATACCATCGGTCCTTACCTTTCTTATTCTTGCATTGCCATTGTCTACTATGTATAGATTGCCAATTGAATCAACGGTAATAATATTTATCGAGTTTAGCTTGGCACTGGTAGCTGCCCCTCCGTCACCTGCAAACCCACACCATCCCGAATGGCTTCGGTTTTCACCCCCGGCATAGGTACTTATTATACCCATTGGCGATATTTGACCTACTATACAATCCCATGTTGCCGCTACATAAATATTGTTTTTATGGTCATGGCTCAAGCCTCCTATTCCTCCCATATAATCGGCATTTGTTGCCAGTGTAGGGAAATCATATTCACCTACACCACCGCCTCCGGTGAAAGAATCTATTAATCCTGTGTTAGTAATTTTATAGGCTTTGTTTGAATTGTCAGCTATATAAATATTTCCTAAATCATCTACAGCCATTGCATTACAGCCATATAAACCACTATTGGTAGCCTGTGCTCCCATTATAGGAGGTCTGTGGTTACCGTCACCAGCTATCGTTGTTATCGTTCCATCGCTAGTTATTTTCCTTACCTTGTTATTGTTGAAAAGGTAAATATTGCCTGCTAAATCAGTTGAAATAAAATTTGGGTTTGGTATACCTGAAATGCTTGCAGCCCCTCCATCACCACTAAAGGTATTTGTTCCATTTCCGGCTACAGTGCATATTGTTTGTGCTCTTAAATTAAGTGATAACAATATTATTGCAAAGAATAGAATTAAATAGATATTTGAGCTGAATTTAAATTTCTTCTGCGTACTTTTCATTTTCATAATAATGTTGATTTGATTGAGTCTTTTTGATGCTAGCTGGTAGGAGATTTATTGAATCGGAAAACTTCTTCAGGTGACAGTTGAAGCCTATTTAATTGCTTTTAATGATTTTATTTCATGGTTGTGTATCAATACCTTATTATCGCTATCCATTACAACCAGCATTTCGTTTTCTCCTGTCTTTTCAAATGATACAATGTGGTTATTTGGCAATGAGGCATTGCTTTTGGTTATATTCTTTGAACGCCCATAGGCAAACATGGTTATTCCCGAATCTATCGTTCCGGCGAATATTTCATCGCCATTGATGCAGGCTAGTGAGGTTATATTATTGGATAAGAGCGACGAGTTTTCCTTATTTATAAGCAGGAAAGAAAAGTTATCATACCTCATTATTCCTTCATGTGTGCCTGCATACACTTCTCCATTATTTTTTACCGTCAAGCAGGTAATGATATCAGATGGTAGCACAGAGTTTTTGCTCGTTAAATGTGATACCTTTTTATTCTTTTTCCTGATACAATAAAGTCCATTGCGGGTCCCAATCCAATAGTAGGCATCGGTTTCGCCAGTAGCGGTAATACTTACAGTGTCATTTAGGAGATTTTTGAAATCAAATCCAGTTGTGGTTTTTTGGGCATGTGATACCAGGGATATCATCATCCAAATGCTTAGTAAAATAGTCTTCATATGTAATTGTTTTATGCACACAAAGGTCTAAACCATATTGCAATGCCACAACTACATTATGATGTGGTATTATATCAGCTTATCTTTCAGGGCTTTGGATACAGCCTCGGTCATAGAATTAACATGGAGTTTTTCATAAATGTTTTTGATATGAAACCTCACAGTATCTATACTTATACTACAAGTGTCGGCTATCATTTTATAGCTAAGCCCTTTAGTTAGTTGGGTCAAAATTTCAGTTTCACGTTCACTAAGTTTAATGTCTGTATTTTTCTGTGGAATCACCTGTTTTTTGAACATAGATAAGATTTTTATAGCAACACTTGGAGTAATAGGTGCCCCTCCTTTATTGGCTTCCCTTATGGCTTCTAATATATCAAGTGGTCCGGTTTTCTTTAAAATATAACCAACAGCTCCGGCACAAATTGACTGAAATACCCTGTCATCATCGTCAAATACAGTCTGCATTATAATCTTTATATAGGGTTCATTTTTTTTTACAAGTTGCACTGCTTCTATTCCATTAATACCTGGCATATTGATATCCATTAGAATAATGTCAGGTTGTACTTCTTTAATATCATCAAGTATATTGATAGCATTAGGGTAGGCACTCACCAACCTAAATTCAAGATCTGATTCTATGAGATGAACAAGACTATTGCGTAGGTTTTTATTATCTTCATATAGCGCTACTTTTATTTTCTGTCCCATTTTATATTGGAAATTTTATTGACAAAATTGTTCCCATATTCTGGCTAGAGGTTATCGAAAATATCCCGCCAATTTCCTGGGTTCTGGTTCTCATATTATTTATTCCATTGCCACCTAGTCCATTTTTAGTTTCTTGCATTCCTTTCCCATCATCACAAATAACTATTTGAATATTTTTATCCCTATAAGTGATTTCCAGGGTGCATTTTTTGGCATCTGAATACTTTGAGATGTTATTTATTGCTTCTTTACAAATCAGGTATATATTGTTTCTTTGTTGTACGTTGAGTTTCTTATTCTTTACATCCTCCTGCACAATGAAATCCAGTGATATGCCTCTGGCATTCAATAATTCATTTCCAAAAATTTGTAGTCTGTCAGTAATTGCTCTTAATTTATCATTTCCAGGGTTTATAGACCATACAATATCTTGCATATTCTCCATAGCCGATTTTGTAGTTTCCTGCAGGTTATCCAAAATGTGCATGGCCTGATTTGGGTTTTCTTGCGAATATCTTTTTGCTACCTCACCATAAATGGCAATACTGCTCAAGGCCGAACCAATATCATCATGTAAGTCTCGTGAAATTTTATTTCTTAGGTTTTGGATTTTCAATATTTGTCGTAAACGAATATAATATACTAAAAAGCTAATAATACAAACTGCGGCTACGCAAATGCTTAAAAACCACCATGTCTTCCAAAATGCTATATTTACATGAATAGCTATTTGTTCTTCTGGCCCTTCCCAATTGTTGTTTTGGCTGAATGCTTTTACTTTAAATACATAATTTCCTTCCTGCAAATTGATATAATTGGCCGTGTTGCGGTTCATACAATAATTCCAATCGCAGTCATAACCCTCCAGCGTGTAGGCAAATTGTGTTTCGTCGGGGTCTATAAAATTCGACGCTGTAAATTCAAATGTGACTACTTTCTCATTATAATCTAGTTCTACCACCTTAGTTTCCTTTGTTAGCGGATAATCGGTACCTGATTGTTTTACGGACAAAATCACAGTTCCAGGTAGGTGGGGATTTATAAAACAGGCCTGACTATCATTGGTTTGAATAGCATGAAATTCAAGCTGATTGTTTAAATTACCATAATATAGCCCGCTATCTGTTGCTTCAAATAAATTTCCAAAACGATCACCTAATAATTCGTTGGCCGCTAATGATGCTTTGGGAGAGTGATTTATTCTATTATCTCCTGCATAGCATTTCCATGACGTGGTATTAAT
>CANGSR010000328.1 GCA_947456055.1 Chitinophagaceae bacterium | reverse complement strand
TCGGGGTTAGAACCAACAATCAATGATATAACGCAATTGGGCATGATACTTGAACTCCTGTGTACTATAATAGTATTTGACCTTGTACTATCGTAGTTGGCAGTAGTGCTATTGAAAAACACAATGTAGCAATATACACTATCACCGTCCACTACGGCAGTAGTGTGGAATGTATCAATAACAACACCTGTGTACGTTAAATTGGTATACCAATGGTATTCTACCGATGAGAAGGTATCATTGCTTTGGATAGCTGTAAAATCGAGCTGAACGCCAGGGCATGTAGTATCAGTATATGGCTCCAATGAAATGGTCACTGAATCCCTTACACCAATAGCTCCGGCATAATGCTGGATACCCATGAATAACAAGAATAAAATCGCTATTTTACGTATCATATAAATAGATTTTTACCCAGACAGGGGTGTCTGAAATAAGTTTTTGGTAAAAATAACATAATCATCCAATAATTTAAAAAGATTTTTTGAAAATATGAGGGGATAAATGTTTGCGGCTATTACCTGTATGTGCTTTTGGTTAAAGAAGTGGTTTGGATCAGGATTTACAGGAATTATAGAATTACAGGATTTTTATTTTTATATCGTACTAAAAAAGTTTACACTTTTTAATGCTAATCCAGCCACGTGTTTACGCAAGATTCTTGTAAAAGTTCCGGCGATTAATAATTGATGTATGCGAATTATTTGGAAAGTAGATGCCAGGGGTAAAATTGGCGTGATTTTTGTCTGTTCATGAACAAGTCTCCTTTTGGGCTTGCAGGTTTTTGTATTTTCGGGTTTCTTAAATTTTCAAAATGAACAAATATCTATTTTCATTGGTAATCTGCTTGGTTTTCTGTTTTTCGGCAATTGGCCAAAAAAAGCAATCAAAAGCAAAGCTGGTACACAAGCCATTTTCTATAGGGGTTGTGGATGATCTAAAATCGAAAGAGCTGGGTGAGCAAAGAATATTGAATATCTACCTGCCAGACGGATACCAGAAATCGGATACAGGGAAATATCCTGTAATTTATTTATTAGATGGGTCAGTCAATGAGGATTTTGTACATATCGCAGGGTTGGTGCAATTTATGAATATGATACAGGCAATGCCAGCATCAATAATTGTGGGGATTGCAAATGTGGACCGGAAGCGTGATTTTACTTTTCCTACATCAATAGCCCAGGATTTGAAAAGTTATCCTACCACGGGCAAGTCTGCGAAGTTTATTTCTTTCCTGGAACATGAATTGCAACCATATATTACCAAAAATTACAGAACAAATGGGCATAAAACTATTATTGGGCAATCGTTGGGTGGATTGCTGGCAACAGAGGTATTGGTTAACAAACCCCATTTGTTTAATGACTATATAATTGTAAGCCCTAGCCTTTGGTGGAATGATGAATCGTTGCTGGCCGATGCCAAGAAGCTGGTGAATACCAAAAAGTATGATTCCATAAGGGTAGTAGTATCGGTAGGGAATGAGGGCAAAGTGATGGAAGATGATGCTGCAACTTTGGTACGTATATTAAAAGGTACAAGCAGCCACTGGCCCAAAGTAATTGAAGTCCCACAGCCTGGTGAAAACCATGCGACTATATTGCATAGGGCGGTTTACAGGGCATTGGAGGTTTTGAATGCGGGGGAGAAGAAGTAGGGGGATTTGATTTTTCTTTTAATTATCACCTTCTCCTTTGGCTGGCATGGTATGATTCAACAATAGGGTAGCGGTTCATGTTTTTATTGTTGAATTTTGGCATATAGAAATCCAGTTTGGTTTCCTGGTCTTCTTTTGATGGGATTGTGTTGGTAATTGCAGTCCTGAATCCTTCCTTAGTTCCTTTCAGGTCATAATACCCTGGTTCCAGATAGGTAAAGGAATAATGGCCATCCGCATCAGTTTCTGTGGTGGCTACGACTTCGTCATTTTTTAGTAGTTGCAGTTTGGCACCTTTTATGGGGAGTAAATCGCCAGTCACCCTGCCGCTAATGGTTCCTAAGCCATTGGCTGGTATTATAGAACTGCTAATGGGTGTGTTGTTATTTGAAACTGTTCTAGCCTGTAATTCACCCTGTGGAAATAAAACTATAGTGAGCAGGCAAATAAAGGATAACCCGATGTTTTTAATTCCTTGAAAAATACCGGGGTTTAGTCCGGTCATATTGTTGTTTGTTTGCAATGTGTTCAGTTTTGGTTATTTAAAATCCTTCGCTTTCAACGAATTTAGTAAAAATAAGAACATTTTTGTTTTAAGCCATTAATTCCACCAATTTGTTTCTTGTTCCTTTTTTTTAAGAATAGCAAATATTACCTTATATAGGTGAGTATTAAATGTGTGTTTGGGACTAACATTTCATTAATTTTTTACGCCCTTTGTTAATATGACAATGATACCCAACCAGGGAACAGGTTTGGATGTCTATTGTTAATAAAACTAGTAAAAATATTAGGGATGGCAGTTGAAATTATTAACCATTAGTTGATATAAACAGTTGTTGATTAATAATTGGGTAGTAGTTTTTATAAAAAATAGTATATTTGAGAGTTTGTTTCCTGATTCAAAATCAGGGTAAGGGGAATTTTATAGAAATTCGATTTATAAAGAAAAAATATTATATAATATAGCTTTAATTATACTTTATGAAAAACCTGTCGGTTGTAGTTTTGGCGATTACCATTTTTGTTTTGTCCTTTGGTAGAATAAATGCACAAATGGTAGGCGACCAAATATTTTTACCTGGCCAATTTGTAGAAGTGGGTATAGCGCCTAATGGTTCGCTTGGGTCAGTTACAGGCTCATTACCATCAGGTTATTATTCCCGCTCTCCATCGCAATATGCCTGGGATCCAGGGGCGGGTACTGGTAGTACAACAGCTGCCAGATTGATGATGATTTATGATGCAGGGCATGATGGATGGACTACTGGAACACCGGCATTTTTTGGCGATTATTCTATGCCAGGTACGCCTTATGAAGCCTGGAGTGTGCAAGTAGGGGGCACCAGGATGGATGCCCAGTTCCAATATTTACAGGCAGCAGGGGCTACAGGATTTACTACTGGTCTTTCGGGTACCAATACTTCCTATACAAATTCAGGAGGCCAGCTAAAAGGGGTATGGCAGGGTAGTACTTCGGGTGGTAATCTCCAGATAACCCAAACTTATACGCTTGATACATCAGCTTCCTGGTTAAAGATTAAGGTGAAGTTTAAAAATATAGGAGGTACTACTCTTACTGGTGTTTATTATATGCGCCATACTGACCCTGATAATGACCAGACAACTTCAGGATCATTCAATACAAGAAACGTAGTTGATTATCAAAATGACTACGCCAACAGGGTTCAGGTATCAGCATGGGGTACATCTTATACAACCCAATCAGTATCATTAAGTACTAAAGATTGCCGTGCCAAGGCTTTTGTAGGTACCAGCTGGCCTACATCTACAGGTGTACCATTGTCATCATTTTCTGCCGGTACTGCAGGGGGGGCTACATTTACTGCAGGAACCTCACTTACAGGTGATTATGCCATAGGCCTGGTATTTAGTCTAGGGGATATAGCTGCCGGTGATAGTGCTACTATAAATTTCGCTTATGTATTTAATGGTACCTATGGCTTGGATAGTGCTATCACCAATCCATCAATGGTTGTTTTAGGTACAGCATATGATACTACTGATACTGTAACATCATGTACTTTTTCAGGCGATACCATAGGAGTTACCATTGCCAATGGTGCTGCCGATAACTGGGCGGGTTCAACATGGACATGGGCACCCTCAACAGGTTTAATAGCCACAACAGGCCTTTCAAGTGGGGTATTGACCCATTCAGTAACTACAATGACTACTTATACAATCACTGGTACAAGTTCATCCATTTATGGAGGTTGTGCGGTGAGAAGGTTTTATTTAACTGTATTGCCTGCTACGTCCGTCCCTCCCCCTGTGGTCAGGGATACCTCCTATTGTTTAGGTGCCAGTTCGGTCAGGCTTACAGCCACAGGATTAAGTCTTAAATGGTATACAACAGCCATAGGTGGGGTAGGTTCTACTACAGGGCCAATACCCAGCACTGCAGTGGCGGGTACATTTACCTGGTGGGTAAGCCAAACAGTTGCAGGATGTGAAAGCCCCCGTGTGCCCATACATGTGGTAATAACCCCATTACCCGGCCCGATAACAGGAACTTTGTTCGTATGTGTTGGCTTAACTACAACATTAGCAGATACCACAGCAAGTGGCCGGTGGTCGAGTAGTATACCAGGTATTGCTTCCATAGGTCTTACCACAGGTATTGTAACAGGTAATGTGGCCGGTACAGTAACCATAACCTATACTGCACCAACAGGGTGTTTTACAACAACAACATTTACAGTAAACCCCCTGCCACCGGCAATTACAGGTATTTTAAGTTTTTGTAATTTAACGACCAGTTATCTTACTGATGGTGTAGGAGGGGGGACCTGGTCTAGCAGCAATACCAGTGTGGCGACTATAGGTTCTTCATCAGCCATTGCTACCGGAGTTAGTCCAGGCACATCCATGATCACTTATACTTTGGCAACAGGATGTATCGTAACTACTGTTATAACAATTAATCCTCTGCCATTACCAATAACTGGTGTTACCTCGGTTTGCGATGGAGGTACGTTTACCACCACAGTATATGATGCTACGGCTGGTGGAACATGGTCCTCGAGTGATGGTACAGTAGCCTCAGTAGGGTCTACAACAGGTGTAATTACGGGAATTTTAGCAGGTACGGCAACCATTTCTTATACTGTAATTGCATCAGGGTGTACCATAACAACATCAGTATTGGTGAATCCCACCCCAACTCCTATAACAGGATTGACTTCCGTTTGCTTGGGCTATACCACATTACTTACCGATGCCGGAGGTGGGACTTGGTCTACCAGTAATTCATCAGTTGCCCTTGTAGGTTCATTGACCGGTTTAGTTACAGGAAGCGGTTTGGGTACGGCAACCATAACATATACATTACCAACTACATGCTATACAACTACCGGTATAACGGTATATCCAAATCCTTCTCCTATAGTCGGAACTCCATCAGTTTGTGTTGGATCAAATACTACATTGACGGATCCTACACCCGGAGGTACATGGTCTAGTAGTAATGGCCTTGTAGCCGCCATAGTTCCAACATTAGGTTTAATGACTGGTTTAGGTGCCGGCACATGTACTATAACCTATACATTAAGTACAGGATGTTATATTACAACCATAGCTACCGTAACCCCAACCCCTGGTACCATCACTGGTACTTATTCTATATGTGTCGGAGGTTCCACGACACTACTTAATACGGTAGGTGGCGGCATCTGGTCTACCAGCAATGCTTTAGTCGCCACCATTGGTTCATCTACGGGTATTATTACAGGTATAGGGCCTGGCACATGTATCGTCACCTACTCACTAGGCGGCTCCTGCCGAGCCACGCACGGTTTTACAGTAACAGCCGGCCCTGCCGCCATCGGCGGCACCACCGGCCTGTGTGTTGGTTCTAGTACGACACTCACGGAAACGACGACTGGCGGGACGTGGAGCAGCAGTACAACGAGCGTAGCCACAGTGGTCAGCACCACGGGAGTGGTAACGGCAGTAGGTGCGGGAACCTCAATAATAACTTATAGTATAGCAAGTAGCGGTTGTTACCGTACGATAACAATGACAGTTTACCCGACCCCGGCAGCAATAAC
>CANGSR010000327.1 GCA_947456055.1 Chitinophagaceae bacterium | reverse complement strand
GGGTCTATCAGTATCCATACCTAAAAAGGTTACCATACATTGGCAATCAGAAAAAACCAACCCCAATGTAAGTGTAACTGGGGTGGACGAAACCTACCTGAATGTGACTGATACCAAACTGGATGAGGGCAGGAATTTTTCGGCCTCAGAGATTGCATCAGGTACCTATTGTTGCATAATGGGGGTAGGGGTAGCCAAAAAGCTGTTTAAGCGAAACATAAAGGCCGCCATAAATGAGGTAATATCGATAGGTGATGTTAAGTGCCGCATAATAGGCATTATGGAAGCAAAGGGTGGAAGTATGGTGATGGATGCCGATAACCAGATATTGATACCCATAAATACAGCAAGGGCCATGTATGGTGGTGGCAACAGTTACCTAATAACTGTAATGGTGCCCAATGTGAAACTAAAGGATATAGCTTCAGAAGAGGCTGAGGGATTGTTCAGGGTGATTAGGAAGCAACCACTAGGAACCACCAATAATTTTACCGTAACCCAAAATAATGAGTTGGTAACCATCCTGCTCGACCTGATGAAATATATCAGGGTAGCGGCTATGATTATAGCCATTATCACTTTGTTGGGTTCATTGATTGGCCTAATGAATATTATGCTGGTATCAGTAGCTGAGCGCACAAGGGAGATTGGGGTGAGCAAAGCCCTAGGTGCCCGCTCATCGAGTATTAAAAATCAGTTTCTTACCGAGTCAATATTAATCAGTCTGATAGGTGGATTAGTTGGTATTTTTCTGGGTATATGCCTGGGCAATTTATTGGGGCTTCTATTCCAGATAGGGTTTATTGTTCCCTGGTTCTGGATAATAATGGGAGTGACCACTTGTACTGTAGTTGGGGTTATTTCAGGTATCTATCCGGCCATTAAGGCCTCTAAGCTCGACCCTATTGTGGCGTTGAGGTATGAGTAGTTGATTTCCCTTTTGCGTTATTTATTTCCTTTCTTGTATACAGTTTCTTTTATTTATATTTATCTTGCATGATAAAGCGGGTAAATGTGTTTTGCCCGAAAATCAAACAATTGATTTATGAAATTCAGGAATTTGTTTTTCGCAGGTTTAATGCTTTTACCTACATTGGCAAATGCCCAACTGATAATGGGTAATGCGTTTTTGCAGGGCCATTATCTCGAAATAGGTATGGATGGTAATGGGTCATTTGGTGCATGTACTTATGTTCCGGCAAGTTATCATCCACATGTTTCTTTTGGTAATGATTTGGCCGAAGTATATGATTATGGCCATGATGGATGGACAGTAGGTACTCCTCCATACATGGGGGATTATACCTACCCTGGTAACCCTTACGAAGGCTGGGAGCTACAATGTACACGTGGCAAGGTTCAGGGATATCAGAGTTGCACGGGACATTATAATATATCAGGCACAACCATGACCGGTTCTATTACCTCGTATACCCACACAGCTGGCAGGGTGAGGGCCGATTGGGATGGTGTAACCATGGGAGGTGACCTCCGGATGAATATGGTAACCTATATTGACACAGAGGCCAGCTGGGTTACAATGGTTGTGAAACTAGTAAATATAGGTGCCACACCTATAGATAGTATCTATTACCAAAGAAGCACTGACCCCGATATTGATGAAACCTGGCCGGGAGGAAGTTTTGGTAATGGTGGTTTGATAGCCTATCAGAATGATGCCCTACACAGGGTGATGGTTTCATCAAATGGCGTAATACCTTTATCAGTTTATCCATATTATCCTTATTTTGCACTTGGAGCAATTGACAATAGGGCTGTGGCATTTTGCTATCATGACTGGCCATTATCATTGACACTGGATCTCAAAACCATATATGATGGTACTGCCCCCGGTACGGTAACACTTCTGGGTCATCGTCCTAGTACGGGAGATAATGCCATAGGGATTGTGTTCAATCTGGGTACTTTGAATCCTGGCGACAGCACAACATTCTCTTATGCCTATATTTTCAACGATTCAAGTGGGTTGGATAGTGCCTTTCTCTCAGTAGGAACTTTGGGCTTACCTGAAAAAACTAGCCCTGCCACCAAATTCAAAATCTATCCAAATCCATCAAGTGACCAGCTGAATATTGATATTGAGAATGATGGGTATAGTTCATATACTCTAACCAATGCTATGGGCCAGGAAATGATGTCGCAGCCATTGACAGGTAATACCACAAAAGTAGATGTGGCTAGCCTGGCATCAGGTGTATACTACATTACCCTAAGGGGTAAAGACGGGGTAAAGGTGGAGAAATGGGTGAAGTGGTAGAAGATTTGAATAGTGTTTTGTAAAATTGCGCATGAGGCATTTATTTCTGGCAATAGTATTTTCTCTTTGTGGCTATATAGCCCAGGCCCAGCATTTCAAGGCCAAAATTGTGGAAGTGATTTCGCAAGCACCGGGCAAGCCTATGGGTGTACAAAAGATAGAGGGTGAATTGGATATTGATTCAATAAAAAATGAAATAACCATTACCGGCCCCTATACACACCACCTGAAAGTGGTGCGCCTATACGATACCAAAATAAGGAAGAAGGGCAAACCTCGTGAAACCAGGACCTATACCTATGAGCTGAGGGATAATAAGGATAAAAAACTCAAGGGAGTGATCTTAATCTTTGTAAATCCTGAAAATGATGTGAAAGGCACCTTTATGCTTGGTAAACTGACGAGTGGTGAGGATTCCTTTGTGTTTACGGAGGGAAAGTAGGGGGCTATTTCCGAACGTCTCCCATTCCTAATAAAGAGTCATCATTTTTTTGAAATAACATCCCCCTGCCCCCTTCGGCTTGCACACATAGGCTAGGCCCCAAGGGAGAATTACATCTTCAAGTTCATTTGGCTTATTCACTTTATTGGGCTTTTGATAACCATATGGTAGTATAGTTTCGGCACCTATGCTATACCTACCTTCAGTATCCCCCACAAAAAAAAGCTCCCGTTGGAAAACGGGAGCGTGTATAACAAACAAAAGAGACAAATTTATCAATCGGGCTTTTTGCCGTCTAGAAATGTGTTTTTGGTCTGGATGGTTGATTGTGAATTATTCCTTGGGTCGTTGCTGCCTACGGTATATGCACTGTAGTAATTCTCGGTAGAGGCTACTGAATTATCCAGTTTCATATTTTTACGCATATAAGCAGGAACGGCTTCCATTTCGTCATTGCTTTCTGTACCCTTTATGTTAAAGCTCATACGGCGGAGGCGTTCTGCACGGTCTTCAAGGGCTTTTTTCTGCTCTTCAAACCTGCGCTTTTCTTCCAGTTCGTCTTCGCTAAGCTGGCGCTCGCCACGCATTGCTTCACGGTATAGTGGCCTGATTGGCTCCTGAACGGCTTCAACTACAGGCTGGCGCACAGGCTCAGCAACTGGTTCTTCAGCCTTCATCACCAGGGTCATTGGTATTTCTTCGCGCTTTTCTTCTACAAACCATGATGTTGTTGACTCAACTTCGGCCTCGGCTTCTACATTGTTTTCAGTTTCACTAGTGGTTGTTTCTTCCTCCAGTGTGAAAGAGAAATGGCTGGTAGTTTCTGCTATTGTAGTTTCTTCTGGCCTGGTATCATACATGCTGAAGGTGCTTGGTGGCGCTTCATACATCTGTGGTGCCATGCTGGTATATTGTTTCATTACCGGTGTAGCATCTGGTACATATACATCAGCTATATTGGTTTTCTCTCCCAGGGTAACTACTATCTTGTCATTATCCTTTTTAGAAGGCATTTCGGTAGAGATAGCCTTATGGTGGAAACCGGTAGCAATTACAGTTACAGAGATTTTATCTTTCAGATTTGGGTCGTGGCCCATACCCAGGATAACATCGCAATTGTCGCCTGCCTGGTGCTGCACATAAGCCTGTATAGCTTCTGCCTCATCCATTGTATGTTCAAACTCACCTGCTGATGAAGTGATATTGAGCAATAACCATTTTGCACCGCTGATATCGCTATCATTCAGCAATGGTGAATTTAATGCAGCTTCTACAGCCATCAGGGCACGGTTCTCACCGCTCATTGATGCACTACCAAGGATAGCCACACCACCATTTTTCATTACCGTACAAACGTCGGCAAAGTCAACGTTGATTTGTCCGGTAGAGGTAATCACGTCAGTGATACATTTAGCAGCAGTAGCCAAAATATCATCAGCCTTAGCAAATGCCTGTGTGAAAGGCAGATTGCCAAACTGCTGGCGCAATTTATCGTTAGAGATGATCAGGATAGTATCTACATGGTCGCGCATACGGTCAATACCTTCCTGGGCCTGCTTCATACGTTTGCGGCCTTCGTAGGTAAATGGGGTAGTAACGATACCTACTGTAAGGATACCCAGGTCGCGGCATATTTTAGATACCACTGGGGCACCACCAGTACCTGTACCACCACCCATACCGGCAGTGATAAAGGCCATGCGTGTATTTACTTTCAATATTTTAGCAATATCTTCAATGCTTTCCTCACATGATTGTTTCCCGATTTCAGGGTTTGCACCAGCCCCGAGTCCCTGAGTAAGATGTGGGCCCAGTTGGATTTTGTTAGCCACCGGACTTAAAGTTAATGCCTGGGAATCGGTATTACACACGACGAAATCTACGCCGTCTATGCCCAAACTGTGCATGTAATTTACGGCATTGCCCCCGCCGCCACCTACACCAATTACCTTAATAATTGAAGACTGATTTTTAGGGATTTCAAAATGTATCATATTAATTGATTTGTGAGTTATGAAATAATGGTTAGTTTTATTAGAGAAAAATTTAATGGAGTTGTGTGTTGTGTTTAGTTTATTTCCTGGTCGTCAACGTCTTCAAAGAGTTTCATGAATTTCCCTTTGAGGCCGTCGAACATTTTTTTGACTTTATCGTTTTTCGGAGCGGCTTTGGGTCTGGCCTCTTCAAATATATCTTCGATGTCCGTTTTAATTATCGGAGGTGCTTCAGGTATCGGGTCGGTTGCTACTGATGAAGTACCGAGGTCTTCATTGTTCAAGTGGATATAATTACCACCCTCACCGGCAAAGCGCAGTCTGCCACTTTCGTAGTCGTGGTAGCCCCTTAGTATCAAACCGATACAGGTAGAGTACATTGGGTTCATCAAGGCATCAGAATGGCCACCTGCAAGGTGCTCATTTGGCGTACCCAAGCGTGCACCCAATCCGGTTACAAACTCTGTAAGCTGTATGAGGTTCCTCAACTGCGCACCACCACCCGTAAGGATGATACCGCCGTATAATCGTTTCTCCAAGTCAACCTGCTTCAGGTGGTAAACCACATAGTCAAGAATCTCCTGCATCCTGGCCTGGATGATATGGCCAAGGTTTTTCACGGAAATTTCTTTAGCTGGTAGCCCCCTCAGGCCTGGTATAGTGATGTATGCATTTATGTTGGCTTCATCAGCAAGTGCAGTACCGAATTGTACCTTCATCTGCTCGGCCTGTGCACGCAATACTCCTAAACCATTACGAATATCGTTGGTGATATTAGAACCAGCATAAGGGATAACCGCAGTATGCTTCAGGATGCCATCGTAGAACACAGCCATATCGGTAGTGCCACCACCAATATCTACTATGGCTACACCAGCCTCCAGGTCTTCATCGTTCATTACGGCCGCAGCAGAAGCCAATGGTTGCAATACCAGGTCACGGGTAATGAGTTGAGACCTATCCACACAACGTTTGATATTGCGGATGGCATTACGGTCGCCGGTTATAATATGGAAGTTG
>CANGSR010000326.1 GCA_947456055.1 Chitinophagaceae bacterium | reverse complement strand
TTGCGAATAATTGTGAATTGGATATTAGTATTGACAAACAAGGATCGCTTAGTTTAGTTCTAAGTTTTAATGTCAAATTCCCCATTTTGATATTTTAAACCCATAAGCAACTTTTCCGATTTTTTTACCACAATAATTCCTGAAGAACCACATTCATTGCCACAAATAACAAAAAAAAATATTTTCAGCAAATGGGGCATTGGGGTAAAACTCAGACAACACAATCTCGCTACACATATTTTGAGGCTGCTTCACCCGCAGAAAAAGCGGGCTCGCAGTGAGGGACTTCGGAATAGTAGTACTGTGGGCTAAGCCCAATAGCAATCCAACACATGAATGGTGCTACCGCTACAATAACCAAATAGTGATATACCGCTGGGGCAATAATCTTTAATATTTTAAACTCCGTCTGACTGCCGAAAGAATTACTGAGAGAGTTTTGTTCCATTACTTCTGAATATTTCCCAAGAGTTAATCCTACAATCATTACTACTAATAGTGTAATAATAATCATGCCTTATTAGGCCACCTTTGCAATAAATCAATAACACATAAGTAGCTGTAAAATCAAGAAGGTATATCTTATTAGGTTGGGTTTGATTTAGGGAAGGAAGATTAAGTAGATTCAAAAAAGCAGGAAATATAATATTTATGAACATTCAAAAAAGGGGAATTCAAGCAATTCTATTCACAGCTACAGCATTGGTATTGATTGCTTCTTTGGCAGGCTGTAATAACGCAGAAGGTAGGGCAACTAATAAAACAACTGAGAATATGGAAAAGGCAAAAGGTTACACAATAGACATTGAAAAGGCAACCCTGGAGAACAAGAATTTCCGCAAGGTTCTGTATACTGCAAAGTACATGCAACTGGTATTGATGACCCTTAAACCCAATGAAGAAATAGGGGAGGAAGTACATGCTACAAACGACCAGTTTTTTCGCTTCGAATCGGGCAAGGGTATCTGTACCATTAATGATAATAGCTACAAAATAAAGGCTGGTGATGTTATAATTGTACCTGCCGGTGCAAGGCATAATGTTATCAATAGTGATAGTACCCAGGAACTGAAAATGTATACCATTTATTCCCCACCAAATCATAAAGATGGTATTGTCAGGTCCACCAAAGCAGAGGCTGAGTCGAATGGTATCAAATATGATGGGCAAACTACCGAGTAATTATTGTTTTGGTATAAAGGCTTGCCCAATTGTATTTAGATTGGTGGTACTGATTTGAGCCAAAGAGACATGAACTACAGGTAGTAAAACAAGGTAAACTGGAATAGGGTCCCCAATTGCCATTAGCAATATCCTTTTGCTCTAGACTAAGAAAGTAAACTAAAGGTGAACTAATTTTAAAATTCAGATTAAAGTCCTAGACACAATACCATCCTTCTAATCTTATTTCAATTCAGGTAAGCTTTTTACAATTTTGGAGAGGTCTATATTGCAAATCCCATTAAAACCGTAATTAATATTATTCTATGGAGACAAAATTAATTAATGAAATGAAGTGGATAACTAAGGTGATTATTTACTTATTGTTGATGTTAATTGTAATTTGTATGATTCTCGGGACGGGGCATATATTTATTATATTATATCAATCAGTAGGATTTAAAGACCCCAATCAGGCGATAATAGACATAAATAACATCTACTCAATTTTCTCCTTTATATTGATTATTTTGATTGGGTACGAACTGTTTAATGCCATACTACATATTAAAGGCACCGAGAAGATTCCGGTAAAGGAGATAATGCAAATTGCTATGATTGCTTTGGGTAATAAAATTATAACATTAGACACTAAGGCAGCTGGTATGTACATGATGATTGGATTAGGCGTTATTGTTTTTTCTTTAGGTATCTCCTATTTCTTTTTTAATTGCAAACCCAAAAGTGATGAAATAACCTTGACGTAAACAAATTACTACTTTGTTTTATGATTCCTATTTCAATCAAATTTAGTGTTACACTACTCGATATTAGTTCAAGCAACTGCCAAATGTGGAAATGGATGGTATGGTATCGACTATGCTGGCTTAAGTGGAAGTAAAAAGAAACCATTATACCTAATTGTCATTTTTCGTTTAAACTATTTCTGTTATGGATAAAAAAATAGTTATACTTGGAGCAGGTTTTGCTGGATTACAAATTGCGCGTAATGTTAAAAATAGCAGTTATGATGTTGTATTGATAGATCAGTATAATTTTCACCAGTTCCAGCCCTTGTTTTACCAGGTAGCAACTGCTCGTTTAGAGCCCAGCGCTATATCATTTCCCCTACGAAAAGTGTTTCAGGGCGAGAAAAATGTACATGTTCGTATAACAAAAATTATAGAAGTTGATTTACTCCACCAGAAAGTAAAAACGAGTAATGGGGATTTTAGCTACGATTATCTTGTAATCGCTACTGGATGCAGTACTAATTTTTTTGGGAACAGGAATTTGGAACAATTTGCATTCCCTATGAAATCTACTAATGATGCTTTAGCATTGAGAAATCGAATACTACTCAACTTTGAAGACGCATTAAGTTCTCCTGATGACCAACTAGATGAAATCATGAATATAGTGGTAGCAGGGGGAGGGCCTACAGGAGTGGAGTTGGCCGGCTCACTTGCAGAAATGAAAAAGAATATATTGCCAAAGGATTATCCCGATATGTATTTTTCAAGATTGAATATATACCTGGTGGAAGGCATGGCTCATACATTACAAAATATGAGTGAAGCCTCACAAAAGGTATCACAGGAATACCTTGAAAATATGGGAGTAAAGTTGTTGTTGAATACCATAGTAAAAGACTATGATGGCAAAACCATTACACTGATAGATGGCAATACTATAAAAACACGCAACATGATATGGACGGCAGGAGTAATGGGCAATGTACCTGCCGGAATACCAAAAGAGACATTAGTAAAGGGAAACAGGATAAAAGTAGATAAATATAACAGGATAAATGGTTCTGAAAATGTATTTGCGATAGGGGATATCGCCTTTATGGAAAATGAAGATTTTCCGATAGGGCATCCGCAACTAGCAAACGTTGCTATAAAACAGGCCAAAAATCTCGCTAACAATTTGAAGGGATTACTAAGGAATGAACAATTGCAAGAATTTAAATACAAAAATCCGGGTACTATGGCTACTATAGGCAAACACAAGGCTGAGGTTGACCTGCCATTCATGAGTTTCCAGGGAAGGCTTGCCTGGTTCACCTGGATGTTTCTGCATCTCATGCTCATTTTAAGTGTGAAAAATAAATTGACTATCTTTATTAATTGGGCTATCAGCTATTTTACAAACGACACAACACTCAGGCTTATCTTGATGTCAACCAAGAAACAAATGGAGATGGAAAAGTAATGAACTGCTTGATTACACGGTACTCAATAAACATTATAAAATAAATTCTGCGTAGTTTTGGTTTGCTATTTTTGTTAAGGCTTATCCGTTATACAGAAATATTTTTATTGTATGATTTTGTAATCGGGAGATTATATTTCATCGGTAATAGGCAAGACTGATAGAATAAGAAATCTAAAAGATGTACAATCCCTATTGAAAAGGAGTTAAAATTTTTGTTCTTAAGCACATATTATAGCTTCATTTGAAATATAGGGTCTGATTGGATGCAGCGTTTATCAATCATAAAACTAATCCAAGCATTTGTGTCAATTATGACTTTACTGCTTTTTATTTCCATGTGTTTAGTGTCTTGCTGATTCAGTTTCACTGGTAATATCATCCCAATCTATCTCCAACTCCCATACGTTAATCCTGCAATCATTACTACTAATAGTGTAATGATATTTATGCCTCATTAAACCACCTTTGCAATAAATCAATAACACATAAGTAGCCTAAAAATCAAGCAGACATATCTTTTATTGTTGGGTTTAATTTAGGGAAGGAAGATAAAGGAGATTCAAAAAAAGCAGGAAATATACTATTTATGAACATTCAGAAAAGGGGAATTCAAACGGTCTTGTACACGGGCATAGCATTGATAATGATTGTTTGCATGGCAGGCTGTAATAATGCAGAAGGTAAGTTAACCAACAATAAAACAGAGAATATGGAAAAGGCAAAAGGCTACACGATTGACATTGAAAAAGCGACCCTGGAGAACAAGAATTTCCGCAAGGTGCTGTATACTGCAAAGTACATGCAACTGGTATTGATGACCCTTAAACCCAATGAAGAAATAGGGGAGGAAGTGCATGCTACCAATGACCAGTTTTTTCGCTTCGAATCGGGCAAGGGGATATGTACCATTAATGATAATAGCTATAAAATTAAGGCAGGGGATGTGATCATTGTTCCTGCAGGTGCAAGGCATAATGTTATCAATAGTGATAGTACCCAGGAACTGAAAATGTATACCATTTATAGCCCACCAAATCATAAAGATGGTATTGTCAGGTCCACCAAAGCCGAAGCTGAGTCGAATGGTATCAAATATGATGGGCAAACGACTGAGTAGATTCGCATATATGATTTGGTATTGCAATGTGGTTAGCACCTGAAATATCAGTTCAATAGAATATTACAAAATGGAACAATCAAATTCATTGTCAACAATAGTAAAGTATTTGCAAGCCACGTTTGTAATTATTTTCCTGCTCTATTTTGGTAAAGCCCTATTTATACCCTTGTTTTTTGGGTTGCTGCTGGCAATAGTTGTATATCCTGTTTGCAAGTGGCTGGAGTCTAAGCATTGGCCCAGGAGTTTGGCTATAGCCTTACTTTTAGCCTCTGTGAGCATTGTATTTACTACCTTACTGTTGATGCTAGGATACGAAATGAATCTTTTTGTAAAGGACATTCCCAGGGTGATGAATAGGCTAAGCTTGTTTACACCACATGTCAGAACCTGGCTGGAAACAACATTAGGTGTACCGCAAATAAGGCAGAACAATTACCTGGATAAAATAGGCTCAAATGCTATAAATGGAATTACACGGTACTTTTCAGGTGCTTTGAATGCCACTATCTCTACTATATTCTTTTTGGTAATGGTACCTATTTATGCAGCACTTTTTCTTTATCACAGGGGCACATTTGTCCGGTTTTTAGGAATGATGGTCATATTTAAAGACCCTAAGAAACTACCGTTTATATTGAGCCTGAGTATTCATAGCTATTACAATTACATAAAAGGTACATTTTTCGTTTATTTAATTGTAGGGGTCTTGAATAGTATTGGTTTGCTTGCTTTGGGAATTGATCATGCAATATTGTATGGTATGGTCACCTCATTTATGATGGTGATACCCTATGTAGGCATTTTAATAAGTGCTACACTCCCTGTGTCTGTAGCCTTAATCACCAAAGATTCGGCATGGTATGCTGTAGGGGTGGTGTCAATATTTGTGTTTATCCAGTATCTGGAGTCAAATGTTATTTTTCCACGTATAGTGGGTAAGCAATTAAATTTAAGTACCTGGGCAACCTTGGTAGCCATAATAATAGGCACCCTACTTTGGGGTATTCCAGGTATGATATTATTCACTCCATTTGCTGCCATATTGAAAATAATATCTGACAACATAGATGAGTTAAAACCGCTGAACATATTGCTTAATAGGGAGTTTGGGTATAAGCGGAAGGGGTGAAAGGGGGTGAACTGATTGGTAACTACCAATTCGTTTTTTGGGAGGCGATTTCAGGGGGTGACATTAGCCGGGTAGGTGCTTCCAGATATATATATCTTGCTAACCTCGCTCCA
>CANGSR010000325.1 GCA_947456055.1 Chitinophagaceae bacterium | reverse complement strand
TCAGGCTAATGCTATCCCCTTTTTTGATAAACAGGGTAGGCCCAAGGTATGGCTGGCTATTAATACCTAAAGTATGAGTAATCTTTCCACTTATAAACTGCACGCTATCCCTATGTACCCTTAAATTGAAAGATGTTCCTGATAGTGTATCGGGTATAAATAATGTATGCTGCCCAAATGAATTTATGGCAACACAAGCAAGCATTACTATTAATAGCTTCTTCATTTTATTTAGGACTATAAACAGGTTAATTCAAAAAAACAATGGTTCATTCAAGAATAAACTTTTTGCAAAATTAAGGGTTTTGCCATTGTCAAATTATATGTCTCTGTCAGTTGTTAGATTATATGGTTTTGTATCTCCATTTTTTGATTTTAATGTAATGATTTTTTGTAATGCAATTGTTAGCCGGCCTATTATTAACCGTAAGTTTAAATTTGGGTGATGATGAAAATTATTTTCGCCCATTTTTTACCCTATTCCTTTTATTCCGGTGATTTAAACCGTTGATAATATTAGCTTTGTGATTATTCCTCCTATTAAAATTTATCTGGTAATGAAGAAAATTTTTACTGCACTTTTTTTGGCTTTAGCCATTTCGCATGCGCATGCGCAGGTTAGTTGGACAACTCCTGTTACCGTTTACAATGGTTCCGGAAGCAATCTCCATCCTCGGGTTTCATTAAATAGGTCTGGTAACCCGGTTATCCTATGGGGTAAAACTGATACGAGGGCTTATTTTTCCCGGTGGACAGGCACAGCCTTTACTGCCCCTACCACTGTTAGTGGTTCATTGAATGTATTTGCACAATCATGGGCCGGACCGGATATGGCTACCCATGGAGATACTATCTATGTATCTATGAAAGTAACTCCAGAAAATATGAGTACTCATTACTCTTACCTGGCCCACTCATATGATGGTGGAATGACCTTTTCTGCACCTATAAGGGTTGATAATATAGATACCAGTTTGTCTAGATTCCCAATAGTAACAACCACCTCCACAGGCAATCCACTGGTTGCATTCATGAAATTCAATACTATGTTTGCCGACGCTCATTATGTTGTATGTCGTTCCACCGACTTTGGTGCCACCTTCTCAAGCGATGTTTTAGCTAGTGGTGCTGCAGGTACAGTTTGCGATTGTTGTCCGGCATCTATTATTTCTACTGGTTCTAATGCCATCATGCTCTTCCGCAATAATTTGTCTAATATTCGTGATATTTGGGCAGGTGTATCCCCTGATGGTGGTATGACTTTCCCTGGCCACATGGCAGTAGATAATACAAACTGGTTGATTACTTCCTGCCCTGCTACAGGTCCCGATGGAATCGTAATAGGCGATAGTATTTATTCCACTTTTATGAGCACGGGTACCGGTACAGCTCTTGCCTACCTGAGTAAATCTTCAATTAGTGGCTTAACATCTACCTCCACCACTCCTATTACTGGCACTTTCACAGGCCTTAATTCGCAGAACTATCCCCGTATTGCTAATTTTGGCAATGCAGCTACCGCAGTTTGGAAACAAAATACTACTTCAGGTACTACCATTGAATATGCTTTTACCAATAACATCGCTAATGGTTTCACCACTCATACTACCGTAGCTACAGGTAGCGGATTGATGAATGCCGATGTTGCAATGGCAAATGGTATGATACATATTGTTTGGGAAGACGACAATACCAGCAATATCATGTATATGAAAGGGACATATACCCCGGCTACTACATCAATACCTACGGTTTCTAAGGAACTTATCGAGGTTTATCCTAATCCTGCAACCGAATCCTTTTCATTCAATACAACTTCAATAGGCTCTATTTCATCCTGTTATCTAACTAATAATATTGGTAGGAATTTGGAACTCCATCCAATCATTAAAGATGGCAAGGGTAGCGTATCTTTATCTGGAATAGCAAAAGGCACCTATTATTTTGTAATGAATGATGAGGCTGGCAAGACTTATTACAGTAAGTTAATTGTGGATTAAATCCACCAAATAAGAAATAATAGCGACTTAGCTGTGCAATTATATATATGTTTTCTTAAGCCCGGAGTGCTTGAATGTGAAAACATATTAAATGTGATACGAGGTTTTATCATCTAGGTATGAGAGAAATAATTATCCTTATTAGTATTGTTTTTTCAGGCATTGTTGCTTCTTATGGCCAATTGGCCGATGGGTCAACAGTGCCTGATTTTACATTTACAGATATCAATGGTGATACCCAAAATCTTTATACCTACCTCGACAAGGGTAAATATGTAGCCATAGATGTGTTTACTACCTGGTGTAACCCTTGTTGGGACTACCATAGTTCCGGAGTACTGGATAGCCTCTATATGCGACATGATTCCCCTGGTGACCGGACTTGGAAAGTATTGGGCATGGAAGGTGATGCAGCAACTACCATCGATGATTTGAATGGCACAGGAACCAATACCAGGGGAAACTGGTTAGCTGGTACTTTATATCCTATCGTAAATCCAATCGGAATAGTGCTCAATGATTTTTCGAGCAATTTCAATATCTATTCCTATCCCACACTTATGGTCATTTGCCCCGACCGTCGTGTGTATGCCGATACACTCAATTATGGTGACAAACCTGGCATTTCCCGGTGGGAATATGTTGCCAGCAAGCAATGTGGGCCAGTAGAAGTAAAGAACACTCCAACCCAAACCAATAAATTGGCAATTTCCTATAATCCTATTGGTGCCAATATATTAGTCTTCTTCTCCTTGGGCAAAATGCAGGACATCTCCCTAAGCATAACTAATGCGGTAGGCCAAATAATCGGTACTCAATCCTACCAACATCTTCAGTCAGGTCCTAACAAATTGACAATTGATGCATCCTTGCTTCAATCCGGCATATACTTCATCACCCTTAGTTCAGATAATAGTCTACCACTAAATGGTAGGTTTATTATTATGTAATTCCATTTGGTGGATTGTTTTTGATGGAACAACAATCAAATTATAATGTTATCATGCTGATTTTAGTAGGAATTATATAATAGTATAATTTTACCGCTATCTTAACGATAGATATGTGCTTTCCACAATGAAATCTTGAAGCTATAGCTATCCCTGTGGGCTTGTATTTTTGTATTCGGTGTGGGATGTCTAAATCTATACTCTTGCTACTTATATATTATTTGCTAATCTCAAAAGGGTTCTTAATTTTGTGATTGATAGTATTATTACTATCTTTATAAGGTCGACTTTGTTTTTTATGAAATCAAGTGAATTACATCGTAGAATTCGTAAAAATGGGTGGGTTCACGTGAGAACGGAAGGAAGTCACTATTTATATCAAAAGAATGGCAGGATTTATCCTGTCCCATTCCATGGGGCCAAGGAAATGGGAAGTGGAATTGAAAAGAAAATAATAAAAGAAATGGGGCTATAAAGTTTGTCCAAAAAACACTAAATATGAAGCAAATTAAAGTTGTAATAGAGCGTTCAGTAGATATGTTTAGCAGCTATGCAGAGAATGTGGAAGGTATTTACGGCGGGGGAGGAACTGTGCAAGAAGCAAAGGACTCAATTGTGGCAGCAATAAACCTTTATAAGAAGCACAATACTACAGGAAATATTCCCGAAATTTTAAAAGGGGAGTATGAACTGGTATTCAAGCTGGACGTTCAAAGTTTTATGGATTATTATAAAGGAGTTTTCACACCTGCTGCATTGGAAAGGATTGCAGGAATTAATCAAAAACAGATACAACACTATTCCTCCGGATATAGAAAACCAAGGCCTGCCCAGAGGAAAAAAATTGAAGATGCCTTACATAAATTGGGTCGTGAATTATTGGCCGTAGAATTATAAATTGGATTTAATAAAGAAAGCCTCCGGACTCCGGAGGCTTTCTTTATTAACGATATTAAATGACTATTTTTTATTGTTGCCATTTGGCTTTGATGCCGCATGTTGGGCTGCTTTCTTACCCGTTGGTTTTACATAAGCTACACCCTGCTCTTTTGATTTACCATATAACTCAGGATGGATATATTTACCTTGTAGTGGGCCTTTTTTAGCAACCTCGGTAGCGAATGGATGAGCTTTTGCGTACTCGTCATTACGAACACCACTCACCTGCCAGCTAACCTCAGTATTAGGTACACTTGTCTTGATTGTAAATTTATTATCCTGTATTTTCTGGCCAACTATAGCCTGTGCGAAATTGCCGATAACAGTTAACTGGTAGCGGAAATCCTTATTCAATGCCTGGAAATAATCTGGTAATGCAACAGTAGCTACGCCACTTGCATCTGTAGTAATATTGCCTGAATAAACATTCATTGCTTCATTTGATTCTACGCATGAATGGAACAGAAACTTGTTAGCAGGGTCAGTAGGGTGGTCCATCCTAAAGAACTTAAAACCACCGCATGTAAAGTCACCAGTACAATCGAGATTACCATTAAACTCACCTGCATAGTCAGCAAACAAACCACTAGCATCAGTTGTTCCATAAATACCATAGTTGAAAAGTACACCTACAGTATTCATATAAGCAGCACCCAATACGCCAACACATGCTGTACCATCACCAAATGCATCACCTTCCACGCCATGCACCTCATTAGCGAAATCTTCAGACCTTGCCAAACCATAAACGCCAATTGCACCACCGTCACCTTCTACACCATAGCCGGCTGTTGTAGTAATATCTGGTGTTGATGCACCATATACACCCACACTATTTGGTACTGATGCATCTGTTCCCGCATATTTACCTTGCAACACACCTATAGTTGGTGCTGTGCCGCTAGTTCCTACAAAAGAACCTACCATATCATCAGTTGAGGTCGCATCAAAAGTAGCTGTAGGGGCAATTGTACCCAGGCCAACTTTTGTACCACTTTGGTACATGTCTGAATTGCCAATATTAGTAGCTGATGTAAATTTAGGTATATAGTTTGTAGTACCTGAGCTGGTAATACCACCGCCGCCACCAGAAATGGTAGCTGTAGTTACAGTTGTTACACGACCCCATGCATCAGTTGTTATTACTGGTACTGTTGTAGCACTACCATAAGTACCTGGAGTACCAACGGTACTCAACCCGATAGTACCTGAGGAAGTGATAGTTCCACCTGTTAAAGGTGCAGAAGTTCCTATTGATGTTACTGTACCGGTTCCGGTTACAGTACCTGGAATCCAGGAAGCACCACTCCATTGTAACACCTGGCCTGATACGGCACCTTGTTGTGCAATTTTCAATGGTGTACCTGTAACACCATTACCGGCAAGGGTAGCATCGGTTACAACAACCTGGGTTCCCCAGTTGTCAGCTGTACCTGCCGGTCCCATTGGGCCTGTCGGACCCGCTGGACCTGTAGCACCTGCCGGACCCATAGCTCCTGTAGCACCTGTTGCTCCGGTAGGACCCGCTGATCCTGCCGGGCCAGTTAATCCTGCTGGTCCTGTAGGGCCTATTGGGCCTGCTACTCCAGTAGGACCCGCAGGGCCTACCGGTCCTATTGGGCCAGTTGGTCCTGTAGGGCCCACAGCTCCTGTGGCACCTGTTGGGCCAGCAGGTCCCGCAGGACCAGCCGGGCCTATTGGGCCATTAGCTGAATATAATGAAAAAGGTACACTTAATAATTGTGAACGCCCAACAGTAGTATAGGCATTACCACCTGCCGGGTCTACTTCTACCTGGATATATACATCATCTACACCCAAATTGTTGACAACATTATCAGCACTGCCAATACCTGCAGG
>CANGSR010000324.1 GCA_947456055.1 Chitinophagaceae bacterium | reverse complement strand
CCCGGCTATAACAGAACCCCAATGGCTACCCTGGCCGAATATGATGCCAAAGGGCATTTGGTATGGTCATGGAAATCATCAGACTACCTAAATAAATCAAACCTGTTTTACCGCAAAGCTGGAGAAAAAACCATGAATATGACTCCGCATGAAAACTCCTTCTTTTTTGATGAACAAAAAAAGTGCATATACCTAAGTGCCAGAAACCTGAACAGGGTGCTAAAAATCAGTTATCTGTCAGGTAAAATATTAGCCACATATGGTACTAATAATAGCATACCCGGTATGCCAGCCGCCACAGATGCTGATTTGTTTTGCGGCCAGCATAGTGTAAAAGTTGGTCAAAAAGGCAATCTATACCTATATAATAATAATACCTGCCGCAGTGGAGCTACCCCTACCATTATTGTAATGAAAGAACCAGTGAAGAAAAACAGCCAACCTGAAAAAATATGGGAGTTTTCGTGCCCCGAGAGTGCCAATACCTCCAAAGGCTATCTATCTGGCGGAAACGTACAAGAACTGCCCGATGGTTCGTTCTTTGTATCAATGGCATACCCTGACAGTAAGCTATTTATAGTAAATAAGAATAAAGAGGTGCTGTGGACTGCAATAGCCGAAAGGTATAATAAGGACTCCAAAACTTGGGATAATGAAAACCTCTACCGGGCCAGCATTATTACCAATAAAAAGGATTTTGAAAAACTGGTCTGGAATGCTGCAATTAGAAAATAACAGGTTAAGGTTTCCCCTTTTCGCTCGACCACACCAATTTTTCCAAATCTTTTCGGCTGCATATCATATTGGCTTTGAATGAGTGGGCTCTTTCCCACGTGTTTTTAGCAGGATTCCATTTTTCAGGCATTGCACTCCACAATACCTCTTTACTTTTATTTACTATAAACAACTTGCTGTATTCGGTACTCATACATGAAAAAATTTCCCCGTCAGGTAGTTCCTGCACACTGCCACCAGTTCTGAAAACATAATTGGCACTATCCTTTTTATCTGCTTCCTCAAGCGGGCAAACGTACTCCCAAATTTTACTAATTTTATCCTTTGGTGTTTTGGGTTGCTTCATTACCACAATAGAAGGTGTTTCGCCATGTTTGCATTCATTGTTGTTGAACAAAAACAAATTGCCTTCATGGTCTACCCTGCAACAATGCTGGCCGCAAAACATTCCATTACCTTCTTCTGGTTTTCCCTGGGTATATTTTTCACCAAAGCTATTTAAAGTATTACCCTCAGGGTATTTAATCTTCACAACCCGGCTGATGTTCTTGTAGCTTATATATATTGCTCCTTCCTTTTCATCAAAATAAAAAGCATTATCGTGGGTGAGCAAATTATGGGAACCATCCGGCATCATGTGATAAAAAATATCTGACCCATTGAAATACTGAATACTATGCCATGACCATACTTCTTTACCATCCCTATCATACTCATTTATGGTACCCAATCTTATTCTCTTAAAATTAGTGTCCGCTCTTCCTGTTCCTATATTAGCCTCTGATACCAGCACCAACTTATTGTTTTGACGGCTATCCCAATAAACAAACTCAAAACCCAGAGCCATATAATGTCCGTTGTTAAGGCGGGTAAACTCATGGTGAAAGTTTTCGCGCATTCCACCTCCACGCCCGCTGCTAGCCGAAGGTCCTTTCCATAATATATTGGCATTATAATCAACCTCATAAATCTGCTTATTCATAAATGTTATGGTACCTTCAGGGCTGAGGTTCATATCCCGTGTTTCCATATCGCCATTAGTATTCAATTCCTCGCTAATTGGCAAGTACCATAATGGTTTCCCATTCATATCATACATTGTCAATGAACCATCAAGTAAAAAACAGGCATCTTTATATTTTTCAGCCGGCTTAATAATCCTTACTCTGGTTACACTGCTATCTATATTAGGTACTATATCTGTGGTGAAATGATGAAAACTACTCTTTACAGGGCTTTTTCCAGTTTCTGTAACAACAGTTCGCCAGGTATATGAAGTTCCGAAATAAGGCAACTCAACTATTACTTTTCCAGAATTGGCATCAACATTTTTTACTATGTTTTTTGTAAAGGAGTCTTCCTTATTATAGCTACCTACTGCTATTTCAATAGTGCATCTGGCACCGGTCTTTTTTTGGTAAGGAAAGGAAAATCCTGCCAGGCGGTAGTTAAGATGACTACCTTCCTTTGGTAAAATTTGTCCCCCAGCCAACCCTGGCATAGATAAAAACAAAACAAACGCAACTAAATATTGATACATACTACCTTATTAATATCTTGTAAAAATAGGGCAAAATAAATTTCCTGAAACTTATTTCCCGATATCCTTCCATTTTAACATGAAATAGAGTTCATAGACCAAGCCTGATATATTCAATAGGCCCAATTGCATATTTTTTGTAGTTTTAGACTGTCAAAATCCGTGATGCATATTATGAAGGTGATTTCCTATTTATTACTTGTGGTAATTAGTGCCACTAGTGCAATGGCACAGGGTTCCTCCCAGTGCCAGCCTATCTATAATCTGGTTAAATACTACCAAGCTTTTGACACCGTAAAAAACAAAGGTGATTACAAAATAGCTGACCTCTCTACCCCAATTCTCGAAAAATCTAAAAGCGGGTTTTATACTTATAACGAAGCCACATCCTATTACCAGGAGCTGGACAAACAAGCATCCTACCACAAAATAGCTGATAATTATAAGGCCAGCGACAAGGTGCTGTTTATTAATCCCTTCCGCTATGGCCGTGACCTGCTACCAGACATAATTGAGAAAAACAGACTGCATACCGAAGTATCCATATTCACTTCCCAATTATCAAACGAATTTTTCGACATCAAAAAAGACGACCGTATAAATATCTTACCTGCCGGACTTATTGCACTCTGCCAATCTTTGCTTGGCGATTCATCAGTAACTTTTATCAATAACCCACTACAGGTGAGTGTGGTAAACGGCACGGTAAACTTCAATCCCAATTTTATCAAGTGGCTCTATATCCTACATATCAATGAGCTAAGGCTTACCAATAGCACCTTCAACAAATTTGTGACCGACCAAAAGGAAATGGACTCGTGGTGCAATGAAAGAACCAGGGTAAAGGCTGATTATGGCCGGTTTTACGACCGCTTCGTTACCCAATTCAGCAGCAACCTGCAATTTCTGTATACAATAGGTAAAAAAGCATCTGTTCATTGCGACCCACTGTCAAATGATTGCATCAATAATATCGAAATCCAGACCATCAACCAATTGCACATACAGCCCACGGTTTATCAAAAATTGATAGACCTCGCCTACAACCAATATGGCAATAGCACCGACATGGGCATATACCTAAAAGGCGATATAGGCTCAAGATTTGGCAATGCACACGATTTTTATGCGTGGTATGATAAATGGTAGATGAAATTTAATACAGTTGAATAATAAGAAAATAGCCTTTGAACGCACATTCAAAGGCTATTTCTTTTTAGTTTTATAGTGGTTGCTCAATCACCTTTACAGGATTTCCCCTTTCCAGCTCATTGTGCTCCTGCCATTGGTTTTGCCGGGCATCAATTAGTTGTTGGGTGTGCCAGGCCATCACTTTTGCATCCAGCCTTTCCAGACACTATTTCTTGTTTTGCAATTGCGACCTGCTGTCTGATGCCAAAACCTGTATACCAGATGGCAGGTGAATGCCCCTTACTGCGGTTTCCACCTTGTTTACATTCTGCCCACCTGGCCCTGATGAACGGCAGGTTTCAAATTTCACTTCCCGCTCGTCCCACCTTGTTTCCTTGTGCCAGTCGAAAACCTCAATACCAATGTACCAGTTCTTGCGCTTATGAAATTTCCTGTAGGGGCTTTTACTAATCCACAACAATGTTCCCTGCCACTCTTTTATAAAACCCTCATGATTCTTGCCGCTCAATACCAATGTTGTTGATTGCAGAGTCCCATTATGCTCGCCCATTTTACTATCCAGCACTTCCAGAAGCAGGCCCAGCTTTTGGGCCTGCTTCATCATCATAGATTGCACGTTTGCTACCACTTTGCAGCATTCCACAGGCCCACGGCCTGCTGTTATTTGTATTATTTTCTTGTCCATCGTTCTATTCCTTATTCATTCTTACAATTTTTGGCAGAAACCTGCCCTGGATATCCACCAGATCGGTTTGGGCAGCCATTACCTGTTCTATATCCTTATAAGCAAGTGGGTTCTCTTCCACACTACCACCTATTAGGGTAACACCTGCTCCTGATAACATTTGTTTTAGTCCACTCACTGTCATATTATCCTTTGCCTTTTGCCTGCTCATAGCCCTACCCGCTCCATGCGAGGCTGAATTTAGAGCTACCTCCGCTCCCCTACCTGTTACCAGATAGGCCGCATCTGTCATACTACCGGGTATGATTCCTAGTTCGCCTTTATGGGCAGGGGTTGCTCCCTTGCGGTGCACTATTACCTCCCTTCCATCTTGCATTGTTTCCTTCCAGGCAAAATTATGGTGGTTTTCCACCCTTGCCAGTGCCTCCAGCCCCAATGCATTTAGCAGGCTTTTATGGATGGTATCGTGGCATGCCCTGGCATAGTCACCCGCCAGATTCATACTGAGCCAGTATTCTTGCCCGGCTTCGCTATCCATATCCAGCCAGGCCAGCTGTTTGGCTTCTCTGGGAAGACGGCAGATATCCATGGCTATTTTGGTATAATGCTGGGCGATATTTGCCCCCAGGCCCCTGCTACCAGAGTGTGACAGTAATGCCAGATAATTACCCGGTGCCAGTCCCATTGGGTTAGCCTCCCCCAGCTCCAGACTACCGAATTCCACAAAATGGTTCCCACTTCCTGATGAACCCAACTGCCTAGCCGCCTTGCCTTGCAACTTTTTCAATAGCTCGGTTGATTTAAACAGTGGGCTATCCAGCACTTCATGTTCCGGCGCATATTCCAGCCCGCCTTCGATCCCGAAATGGGTAAACTCCCTTATTGCCACCTTCATTTGGTGGCTATTGCTCCTGAAAAAACTATCAGATTCGGCAATAATGGTGAGTGCCATGCGGCAACCAATATCTACACCCACTGCAAAGGGAATTACCGCATTTTGGGTAGCCAATACTCCCCCTATAGGCAAGCCATACCCGGTATGGGCATCGGGCATCAGGGCTCCCTGCACCACTATGGGCAATGACATGGCCAGTTCCATTTGCTTTTTGGCTGATGCTTCTATTTCCTTAGCCCCATAGATTTTGAGCAGGCCACTGCGTTGTAGCAAGTCATAGGTCTGGAAATTACAATCCACTACCCTGTCCATAAAGGTTTCAGCAATCTTACCGGTTATTGGGTCATTTACATATGCATCCGGATTCGTTTTTATATCCATCAGCATAGCTATCAATTCGCTTTTAGTATAATGCTTGAAATGTTTGGCTATTATATTCAATGCCAGGCTCCTTGCCTGGTCATTGGTATAGCCTATTTTACTTAGTTCTTTTATTTTTATAATGCTCATTGCGTTTTTGTTTAATAATTTTCACCGGTATACTCATTAACAATCCGGTGTATTGGTTTGTTCTTTAAAGGGTTTCTGTACTTTTCCTTTTCGCCATACCATTCATTCCAAATAGATTGGCGCCTGCCATTTACCAGCATCCACATCCTGCCTTGCAGATTATTACCTTCCAGATAATCATCGAGTTTCTTAAGCTCCCCTTCCAGATTTGCATCCACCAGTTTTACCTTGGTTATCATATAAGGTTTTACCTT
>CANGSR010000323.1 GCA_947456055.1 Chitinophagaceae bacterium | reverse complement strand
GTCTTTTAATTCACCGAATATGAACATTTTAATAGCATAGGATGGGATCTCTATAAAAACATTTGTCAAAACAGGAATTAGATATGAAGTTTCATTGATTCATCACCTGTACAAAAGTGGGTGAATAGGGCTGAATGTTATTGAATACAAGGTAGAAAAGCTCCTATTAAGCCAAAAAAGCCTGCAATGTGAAAAAAATACCGTATTTAATTGTCCGTTTCACACTACTTTATCTAAAAAATATAGTAGATTGTGCCGTTAACTGATAATATTAATCATAAAAATTAAATAGCTAACCAGATGGATACTGAAAAAATGATTAAGGCTTATTGCCTTAAAACAAAGGAAAAAAATGTACCTATGCAGGATGCGGTAGTAACTAAAACTGCTAAAGGTGGTTATATAGCTAATGGTAATGATGGCAAAGGCAATAAAATGGCTGCTATCATGAGCGAAGCTAAGGCACTTCAGGCAATTGCTGACGGTGTAGCTACCAAAGGATTCTAATTATCCTTCTGTAACAAAACAGGAAACAATTTTTCCGCGTATAGCCCAAACTATACGCGGCTTAATATTGTTATCAAGTTCTCTAAACAAATTGTATACATAAAGTGCATTTGTTAAGACCTTGCTCTCTATATTCCTTTTTCTAACACATTACCTTCAACCAAACTCACAACGGCTATTATCCTGATAAAATACCTGCGCTTTACAATCTCAAAATTGTAAGTAGGGTAAATTTTGCTTAAAGGGTTAAATAAACATTATCTTTGCCGACCGTTTTAATATTCTGAATATGTCATCAACCTGGTTTCGTCGTAACAAGAAAGGAATTCTGACCACTACTGAAGAAAAAAAGGAAACTCCTGATGGCCTTTGGCACAAATGCCCCAAGTGCAAAGCTACCGTTACCGTTAAAGAATTGCACGACAACATGTTTGTATGCCACTCATGCGAATTTCATAACCGTATCAATGCAGTTGAGTATTTCGAGATACTTTTCGATAATAATACCTACCAGCTACTTTTTGAAAATATTGTGCCTAAAGACCACCTGGGCTTTGTGGATATGAAGCCCTATGGGGCCCGCATAATAGATGCACAAAAAAGCACCGGACTCAAGGACGCAATGACTGTAGGAGTGGGGAAAATGAATGGCCTGGATTTTGTGGTGGCTTGTATGAATTTCAACTTTATCGGGGGCTCTATGGGCTCGGTAGTGGGTGAAAAGATCAGCAGGGCTATAGAATACAGTATCGCCCACAAAATGCCCTTCATGGTCATTTCAAAGTCGGGCGGGGCACGTATGATGGAGAGCGCATTTTCATTGATGCAGATGGCCAAAACAGCCGCCATGCTTACCCGCCTTTCAAAAGCCGGCCTACCCTACATTTCCCTGATGACCGACCCTACCACTGGTGGCGTTACGGCATCATACGCTATGCTGGGTGATATTAATATTGCCGAGCCTAATGCGCTTATATGCTTTGCAGGCCCTAGGGTAATTAAAGAAACCATTAAGAAAGACCTGCCACCGGGATTCCAAAGTGCAGAGTTTTTATTAGAACATGGCTTTTTGGACTTTATCATTGGCCGCAAAAACCTGAAACATAAACTAACCATGACTATTAAGTGGTTTATGAAGGGTAAAGAGGCTGCGGTAAGTAATTAAGCGTTTGCAACAACAATATTCATCTATCAGAAAACATAAATACCCAATTCACAGAAAAAATTGAACGATAATATATACATAAAAAACCGGCCTGCAACCTTTGAATACGCAATTGAGGATAAACTAAAGGCTGGTATTATGCTTACGGGTTCTGAAATAAAATCGGTAAGAAATGGCAAGGTGAGCTTTAATGATAGCTATTGCCTGTTTACAGATGGTGAACTGTGGGTAAAAAGCCTGCACATTGCCGAATACATCAATGCCGGTTATGCGGGCCATATACCTGTGAGGGATAGAAAGTTACTACTCACCAAAAAGGAGCTCAATAAATGGCAACTTAAGGTAAAGGAAAAAGGTCTGACCATTGTGCCACTCAGCATGTTTGTAAATGATAAGGGCTATGCCAAACTAGAAATAGGCCTGGGCCGGGGCAAAAAACTACACGATAAGCGGGAAACCATTAAAAACCGTGATGTGGAGCGGGAAATAAAGAGATACCTGAAATAATTATAGAGGCTGCATCGATTAGAAGATGCGGCCTTTTTTGGGGTATTACCTTATTGGGGTGGAAGTTGCTTTTGTTTTTAGGCACGATAAACGGCAACTAGGAAGGTGTTTTATTTTTAGTTCCGTATACTATTATCGGAACATCCAAGTACACAGTTATCCTCCCATTTTCTCAGTTCTACTTACAGTTTTCTTCTTTCTTAAAGAATTAGAAACCTTCTTGTTTTTCAAAAATTCGCTGAATAATTTCTCTTCCTTTTCGTCCAAAGGCTTTTTGATAAAAACAAATTCTTTATCGTCCATTTTTTTAAGGTTTACCATAGTCGAAATTTTTAAAATAATTTTTCACTAATTTATAAGATGGTTTTGTATCAATGAACATCCTGTTTCCTCATATCCCACTTATCATCCGACATGGAACAACAATTGTTATTCAAGTCTTACACTTTCCTCCTAAACACCCCCACCAATGATTCCTTATTAATTGTAGAAAATCTTGTGGTAACAACATAAAGCATTGCCGGCATCAACTGAATCATTAAGCGCTCCTGTGAGGTGGCAAGGTGCCATTCTAAATCCTGGGTGGATAGCACGTAGATAAAGAGGTATACCACCATGCAGGCTATAAGCATATAAAAATGCCTTGAAGGCCCTTTTCTTTCTATGATGCATAACACCAGGTAGGCTGCAAACCCAATAACCGCATACAAAAAATGCTCATTGAGGTAAAGCCAGAAATGATTGCCTATCATTGAATACCTTTTAGACATCAATAGCTGCTTAAAGGTCCCGGAATTGAGTGAACCTACAAGGTCATTGGCCGGGGCATAACCTACTTTAAATATCACCAAAACCATGCAAGGCAAGAAAATGCCCATCAAAAACCATTTGATACCCTGCTTTGAAAAAAACTGCTTTGCATTAAAAGCTATAAATAGGGCGGCTAAAATGACTCCCTCATTTTTTGTCCACATACAGCAGCCCAGGGATGCCGCTGATAACATGAGCCAGATTTTGTTATCCTTAGCCTGATCAATCGCCAATAGCGCACATAAAAAGTATAAGGCCAGGGGTAGGTCAGCATATTGCGACACACTGCTGCTTACATAGAAAGTGTTGGTGGCAAGGACAAAAAGTACTAGAATTGCAATGACTGCATTTCGCTGCACATTTACCAGAAACAATAAAACTGGTATAGCCAGGCCAAATGAAATACTGGTAACATAGGTAATATAGGCTACTAATGACCAACAATACAATTGCAGGTAGCGCATAAAAAAGCCATTGATACCCGGTAATAATAATGGATAGTCGGTATGCTCGGCAAATGAAGCCAGGAACATTTTCCACCACCTATCTGCCCCACCCGACAGGAATTTTGCATGCAGGCTCCACATACACCATGCATCCCAGCCACCATATTTTTCATCAACCAGGTAAGCATTATATACAAACAGCCCAATCCCCAATGCAAATACCGGGTATATCCTCCATTTATCCTTAACAACTGGGGATACCTCAGTTGAAATTGTCCGGATAAGGTACCTGACGAAAAAATATTCTGCAATTATAATCAATACTGGAACTAAAATATGAGGCACATGCAATACCAATGCCATGAAGAAAAGCATGCTGAGCAAACCTATAGCCAATGCCACAATTACGATATGTCGAACCGGATTGGGCATATTTATCTGCTACAGGTTAAAAAATAAGCATAACGGTCGTCCCTGTTTTGCCCTAACAGTTTTCTATTGCCTATAATTCGGGTAACAGTTGTATCAGCAACATTGTGTGGGCATACCGACAATACAGTATCAAAATGTTCCTTATAATTAATAGATAAGTAACGGGGAGCCAATATAAACCTGCCATATAAGTACACATCAGTACTTACACCCTCGGGCTTATAAGTAAAGGATACTGATGGTGGAAGATAGCGCATAAGGGGATATAGACCCTGCTGTATTTGGTCTATCTCAGTAGATTGGTGTCGGGCCTTATACCTATGTAGTAAGGCTGCAATACCTATTGCAACAATTACGAGTGATAAAACGAACCGGCTTTTCATCTTCACTTAAAGATACATAAATGTGGAAATGCTAAAGAGCAGAAATAAAAATTGGCTGATTAATTTTTCAAATTAATCAGCCAATTGGAGATAAATAACCTATTTATTGAGGCTAAACAAGCTATCCACAAATTCTTCCTTATTGAAAATCTGCAAATCTTCCATTTTTTCACCCACACCAATATATTTTACTGGTATTTTAAACTGGTTGGCAATGGCTAGTACCACACCACCCTTGGCAGTACCATCCAATTTGGTAATTGCTATTGCGGTAACCTTGGTAGCCGCTGTAAAATGTTTGGCTTGTTCAATAGCATTTTGGCCAGTACTACCATCAAGCACCAATAAAACTTCGTGCGGGGCATCAGGCATTTTCTTACTAATAACACGCCTTATTTTACCCAACTCATCCATCAGATATGCCTTATTATGTAACCTTCCCGCAGTATCAATAATTACCACATCAGAACCCCTTGCCATTCCACTTTCTACACTATCATAAGCCACAGAACTTGGGTCGCTGCCCATTTCTTTTTTCACAATAGGCACCCCTACCCTTTCACTCCATATGGTCAACTGGTCGACAGCCGCTGCCCTAAAAGTATCAGCCGCACCCAGAATTACTTGTTTGCCATTCTTCTTAAAATTATTTGCCAGCTTACCAATGGTTGTAGTCTTACCTACTCCATTTACGCCTACCACCAATATAACATAGGGTTTACTACCCTTAGGCACATCAAAAGTTGCAAACTCATTTGATGGAGCGGCTGTGAGCATGCTCATAATCTCCTCCTGCAGCAGGCGGTTCAGTTCGCTTGTACCCAGGTATTTATCCTTAGCAACACGCTCTTCAATACGCTTAATAATGGCAATTGTAGTTTCAACACCTACGTCAGAACTAATCAACGCATTCTCCACCTCGTCAAGAACTTCCTCATCTACCTTATCCTTACCTGCTATTGCCTTAGTAAGTTTTGTAAAAAAGCCTTCTTTGGTTTTCTTCAGCCCTTCATCCAGTGCCTCTTTTTGTTCCTGCTGTTCTTTATTGCGTTTAAAAAGTTTGTCGAAAAAGCCCATGATGTGTATTTAAAACTGTGCAAAATTAGGTTATTATTATTGTAATAGGGAATGAGAAAATAGGAAATGATAAATGAGTGGTAAAAGATTAAGTACCAGGATAAAATAATAAAAGGCCCCTTGTAAGGAGCCCTTTATTTTGATGACAGAGATAATTAAATTTTACTTTTTAGTCACAATTTTAGAAATCGTATCATTGATCCTGAAAAGGTAGGTACCGGCAGGCAATTTATCTAATGTGATAACTGCTGAAGTAGTTTGTGAATAAGTGTAATCACCTACTTTCTGGCCATTCACATTTATTACCTGGATAGTTGCAATTTCCATTCCATTTGCTTGCACTGTTACTGCATCTTCTGTTGGGTTAGGGAAAATATCAATTCCCTGACCTACTGTATTGCCATTGGCATCTGTACCAGAAGCATGACCAGGTTTACGACCTAT
>CANGSR010000322.1 GCA_947456055.1 Chitinophagaceae bacterium | reverse complement strand
GATGAATTATTAGGGTTCTTGTCCTTGGGCGATTTCATTTTCTGTATTTTACCATTTTTAGCCATCATTAAATTGGCAAAATAATTCCCTATTACCCCACTTTTAAACACGGGTGGTTTTGCAAGCTGTCGTTGGGCCAGCATCCGTTTCTCTATTTCAGGCAGATAAAAGTCGCCATATAAATTGAGATGTTCCAGGCATTCCAGTGCACTCCATTTCTCAGGATTTTCTTTCGCATTTAATTGAGAAAGATCAAGGGCTTTTAATTGTTGGACCCTCTCTGTTGCCCTTTCCAATAGTTGCATCAGTTCCCCTATCAGTTGTTTATTTGTTGTTTGCATACTCATATTTTCATGCAAATATGGGCTCCTTCATAAATATCGTTCTTGATCCATATCAAGAATTTCGAACCCTGCTCAAAGTTTCGGGAGTCATTCTAAGATAGGAGGCAATATACTTTAATGGCACCTGCTGGAAGAGATTCGGGCTTCTGTCGAGCACACGTTTTAGGCGTTGCGATGGGGAAACCGTTAGCAAGTCAATTTCTCGGTCTATCTGCTGGGTCACCAATAACTCCATGAGATCAGCATATTGTTGCAAATTCTCAGGGCTACTATTCACCAATTCTTTAAAGGCAGCTTTATCAATAATACGTAGGGTAGTTTTACGAATTGCCTCTATATAAAATTCAGATGGTGTACCCTTTATAAATGAAGCTAGAGAATTTATAATTGAACCCTCATAACCAAACCTAATAGTCAATTCCTCATGTTCTGACAAAAGGAAAACACGTACAGCCCCCGATGAAATGTAATAAACATTACGTTCCACCTCACCCTCCCTCAATAAAAAATCACCTTTCGAAATGGTTTTTTCAACTCCCAGATTTTGGATAGTGCTAATCAAGGTGTGATTAAAAGATTGATCAGGCATAAGAAAAGGGTTTATTCTAAATTAAACTTGTCAGCATCCGGCATTTTATTGGGCAAATGCCAACATTCATATTAAAAACTAACAATTAACAACTAACCATTACCCCCTAGCACCCCCACTCACCATGCAACCAATCCTTGGTTATTGTATCGGTAAAATCAATCCTTACAGGTACTACCGAAGCATACCCATTATTGAGGGCCTCTACGTCAGAACCAGGCTGGGTATCCATATTAATGAATTTACCCGTCATCCAGTAATAGTCTTTACCCCGGGGATCTTTACGGTGGTCAAACTCTTCGGTCCATTTTGCATAAGCCTGACGGCATATTTTTAGCCCCTTATATTCTTCCTCCCCTATTTTGGGAATATTTACATTGAGTAAAAAGTGTGGCGGCAGGCCACCAGCCAACATACGTCTTACCACATCCTTTACCACCAGTTTTGATAGGGAGAAATCAGCATCAAACTTGAAATCAAGCAAAGAAAAACCAGCTGATGGAATATCTTCAATGGCCGCTTCCATAGCAGCACTCATGGTTCCGCTATAGATAACATTTATAGAATAATTGGCACCATGATTGATACCACTAAGGCATAAATCGGGTTTTCGGTGCAGTATCTTATCCCTGGCCAGCTTTACACAATCTGCAGGAGTTCCGCTGCATTGCCAGGAATTGATGCCCTCAAACATATCCACCTTATCCAACCTCAAAGGGTCACCAATGGTAATAGCATGCCCCATACCCGACTGTGGGCTATCTGGTGCCACAACAATTACTTCACCTAGTTCGCTTGCAGCTTCTACCAGAGCCCTGATGCCAGGGGCAGTAATGCCATCATCGTTGGTTATCAATATAACCTTTCTATCACTATGCATAATGTGGGGCAAAGATACACCCTGCCAGGTGTTTGGCAACGAAAAATGGATTGGGTCTGGTTAAATTTAGGTTTCCTATCTATAAAAACTCTGTAGGCCGCTTGCCAAACCTCTCAAGAAACTGCCTTGAAAAATAACCTGCCGATTCAAACCCCACCCTGTTAGCTACATCCTCAATTTTGGTAATGCTGCCTGACAGTAAGAGTTCATAGGCTTTAAGCAGCCTTACCTCTTTAATTAATTGCGCCGGGCTGCAACCTGTAAGGCTCTTGGCAAATCTGTATAATTGCCTTTCACTCATTGCCAGGTAGGTGGCCAATTCGGTAACAGATAATTCAGGGTCCTTCAATCTTGCCAATACATATTCGCTTATTCGCATCCTGAATTCTTCAGCCTCCTTATTACCTTCATTAATATCATCAGGCTCAGCAGGCAGTTCATTGAACTTATTTCGTTCAGCAAAATTACTTAGCAGATTGAATACCCTTATCCTAAGCTCATCTGTATTGAATGGTTTTACAATATAATCATCTACACCCATCCTTAGCATACCCAATTGGCTTTCGGCATCAGCCAGGGCTGTAAGTGTAATAACTGGTAAACGCCTTAGAACTGGGTCATTTTTAAGTAGGGCCACAAATTCCTGGCCATCCATTTCAGGCATCATCAAATCTGAGATAATGAGGTCTGCCTTATTTTTTGCCAGCCATTCCATGGCTTGCTTACCATTTCCTGCGGTGGCTATATTTACATTGCCGCTCAGTACTTCGGTAAGATAATACCTCATATCCTCATTATCCTCAACCACCAATATTGTAGGTCTTTGGGGCAAATTTTCCCAGAGTATGGGTGGCAGTGATTCTACTACTACTGTTGCTTCCTCCACAATATTATCGGCTATAGGAAACCTAAGGGTGAATCTTGTACCTTTCCCAGGCGTACTATCCACAAGTATACTACCACTCATCAAAAGTGTAAATTCCTTTACCAGCGACAAACCTATACCTGCACCCTCTGCTTTGGTGGTACCACTTTCACCCTGGTAAAACCGCTCAAAAATATGAGGCAAATCCGCAGGGCCTATACCCTTTCCAGTATCACTAACCTCCAATATAAGTTCCCTGTCATTAATGGTTTTTGAAAGTACTACTTTTATCTCTCCACCCTTAACGTTGAACTTTACTGCATTATAGATAAGGTTGTTGATAATTTTCTCGAATTTACTTTCATCTATGCGTATGTAAACACCATTTGCTTTGTCGTCATTAAAGATTAATGTCAGATTTTCCTTTTCAATAAAGGTCTCAAAGGCATATACCATTCTTCTGATTAATGGTCCGGCCTGTTTTACATCAGTTACTAGTTTTGTATCATTATTCTCCAATTTAGATAAATCAAGAATTTCCTCAATCATAAACTGAAGTTTACGACTATTATTGAATGCTACTTGTATTTGTTCCCTTTCCTTATCACTACCCTGGTCTTTCTTTGTCTTCATTAATTCCAACATACCTGTAAGTAGTGTAACGGGTGTACGCAACTCATGGGATATATTTGCCAGGAACTTAGATTTCATTTTAGCGGCATTATCCAATTCACTAACCAAGGCATCTTGTTGGCTCAACAATACCTGTTGGCTATGTGTCATTTCGTTCAACTTTTGCTTTTCTTCTGCAAGTTGTTTTAGTGATTGTTCCAGTTGCTTATTGGTAGTTTTTTGTCTCACGGCATTGCGCCTCAATACTATTACAATAAGCAATAGGAATCCTGTACCTATTAAATAGATTACCCGTTCCTTTTTCTTATCTGATTCCAGTATCCTATTAATTTCAATTTGCTTGTTTTTAAGGGCTGACTCTTGTTTGGATTCCAGCATAGCCATCTTTGTTTGGTAGTCAGAGGAATACATTGTATCCTTGATGGCTATATGACTTCTAAGTACCCTTACCAGCTTTTCCCAGCTCTTAGTACTTTCATAAATATAAGACAAATCAACATGGACCTGTGATAGACCTTCAATTGAATTAAGTTCCTTTAATATAATTTCGCTCCGTTCAACATACTCAGTGGCAAGATTATAACATGCAATCCGTGTTTTCGGCACCAAACTATCCTTTGGTATGGGGTGAAGACTATCTTTACCTATGCGCCAATAAGTCATCCCAATAACGTCTAATGCAAATGCATACCCTTCCTTATTACCCAATTCTTCATTTATTTTTAGCGCATTAGTTCCTGCACTAAGCGCTTTAACATTTTCTCCTAATTCACCATAGATTGTACATAGATTTTTTAATATAGTTTGTAGGTTATACTTGTCATCAACCATTTGAAACATCTTCGCAGATTCCTCGTAATTTATTTTTGCCTCAATAAATTTTTTAGTTATTACATAATAAGACGCTAAATTGGCATAGGCCTGTGCTGTTCCTAATGGATCTTTGAGCTCGATAAATAAATTTAATGCACGTGTATTATAAGTACGCATACTAATAGTATCAATCAAATCTCTGTATAACGTACCTATATTAAGGCAATTGGCTGCCTCCGATTCCTTATTATGTGTTTCCTCAGCAATTTTCAGACCCCTTAAATTATAATCAAGGGCATTAACATAATCTCCAATAGATTGGTAATACAATGCAATATTGCCCAAATTGGCAGCCATATTTTTCTTATCCCCAAGTTCTTCAAATATTTTAAGGGATTTCATTGAATACTCAAAAGCGGTTTTAAATTCCGATTTATTATTGTAATTGGCATACATTGAATTATAGGCTACACCTATCCCCTTTTTCCAGTTGATTTCTTCACTTAACTTTAAGGCCTCGTTAGCATACTTTAAACCCTCTTCAGGATTTTTATTACTCAACTTAAAAGCCAAATTATTCAGTAGCTTTACCTTAAAAGTATCTTTTGCCGACCGGAATTTATCTGATTGCAATTCCTTTTTTAGTGAATCTATCAATGCCTGCCCAGTCAAATTTGCAGATGCAGTAAATGGAATAAGTATCAATAATACCAGTAAATACCTCTTCATTGAATCAATGATTTTAGCCTTAAAAATAGCCAACTATTTTATTTAATTTTCAGTTAAACAAGTCCAAAGACTACAAATAATTGTTCCTCAAATTAATATAAAAACTAAAGGTTCAAAATTTAGATCGGGTATACAGATACCTAAGTCTTAGCATGCAACATTTAGGATCTAAACTACATATAACAAATTGAGAATACATAATCACAACATTTTTGGTTCTTGGCAAAATCAGATTGGGGTTCATTTGTAATGGTGATAATCATTTCCCCTGCTATGCTTACTATTTTATAATTTTGGAGGATAATAACAGGAATTTGTCTTCAGATAAAAATATAATGTTCCAGAACCGATTGCTAAAGGTGTACAAGCATTTTAGCAAACTGGCCCGCAGGCAGGAAATAGCCTGCTACCGCTTTTACGACCACGACTTGCCTGAATTTCCCTTTGCAATAGATTGGTATAATGGTGTGGTACACGCAGCCGAATACAAGCGCAGGCATGGCATGGAAGATGAGGAACACGACGCATGGCTGCTCACATGCCGCCAAACCATAGCCAATGTGCTTGAAATAGCCCCCGAAATGATCTTTATGAAGGTGCGCCAGCGCAAGGCAGGGCGCCAGGGCCAGTATGAAAAATTTGATGAGCTAAAAGAGGAACGCATAATACCTGAAGGTGGCCTTAATTTCATCATCAACCTTACCGACTACCTGGATACAGGTTTGTTCCTTGACCACCGTATAACCCGTGGGCTGGTAAGAGAGGAAGCTAAGGGCAAAAATGTGCTCAACCTGTTTTGCTATACAGGCTCATTCAGTGTTTATGCCGCTGATGGTGGTGCCAGTAGTGTGACATCGGTAGACCTCAGCAAGACCTACCTGAACTGGGCCAAGCGCAATATGCAGTACAATAAACTATATAAGGATACCAAACACGATTTTATACATGGTGATGTGATAGAGTGGTTGGACTATATGCCTGCAAATACT
>CANGSR010000321.1 GCA_947456055.1 Chitinophagaceae bacterium | reverse complement strand
GATATTTACTAATGCTATAGTTGTTCTTTTCGTAAATAAACGAAAGTACATTTTTGTAATCTTCGGTTAGGTTTTTATACTCTTTCCCAAATATTTCATTCAATTCCTTTGCGAAACTTTTTCTAAATAAGTTCCTGTCAAGAATAAATACCGAATAAAAATCATCACTTACCTCATGCCTGTAAATCAATCTTGCATCTTGTAAGGACTCAATTGCCTTCAAGTGATTATTGTCTTTTGTAAGTAATATGGTGTATTTATCTTGTTTGTTGAGTTTTTCAGATTTGTAGAAATAGGATAATATCCTTTTTTGTTCGGTGGTTATTTCACCGCTTTCTAATTTATCTAAAATATACCCACTATAAGATTCGAAAAGTGTTTCCATATTTTCATCCACCAGGTTACCCTTAGGTATATAGAGGGATAAGTCATCCCTTGAATGGAATTTGTAGTAGGGGACATCAATTTTGTCTTCCAGGCAAGCACCAATTACGGTTGCCATACCATAACCCTTACCTTCCCACTTACTATATACCCCTAATATTTTAGCCAATCGGGGGTTGTTGGCTTTGGGATTATTGGGGATTATACGCCTAACAGGTATTGAATGGTCAGGGTAACTAATGACTAATTGGGATTTAAACCTTCCGGGGTTCCTTATTTCTATGTGTTGTTCGGGTACAATATTTATATTGATGTAGTGATTAATACTATAGTCTCTATGCGCTAATGAGTTATTGATACACTCCCTTATTAGTTTTTCAGGGTATTCAAATGTTTTAGTGCCACCTTTTTCAGCTGAAACCCCGGTTTGAATATTCCGTATCACAAAGGACTCAGATTGCGACATTAATTCCAAGACTGTGCCATTAATGTTCTTTTTGTTTCTGGTGATTTCTAATGCGCCTGGAACATCCACATAAGCATCAACCTGGCTAGCCCAATGCAAATGTTCACCAGGGTTTTTACCACAAACCAAAATTCCTAAAATGGTAGGAACATGGTCTCGTATCATACCATTATGAAATAGAAAAGGAAGTGCATCATCCATAGATGGTTTAATGTTTTCCATCTTCACTTCCCGATTCAAAAGTTGGATATAGTCATTTAACCTATTAACATCCAAATCATCCAGTTTGGAATTGGTAACCAATTTCAGTTCACTTGCATTAATTAATTCTGATTTGTATTCTTTCTGTGCTTCTATTCGGGAAGCAGGGATTTTATGGTCACCGGTCATAAGTCGCTCATAGGCGACACCTTTGTAGAATAAATATTTATCTGAATCATTTAATGAATCAACAAAAATCACCAAAACCCTGCCATTACCAAAGTCAGGAGTTTCAAATTTTATATATTCATGTATATCTTGATTTGTGCCAGTTTCATCTGTGAAAATAGGATTTAGGACAATAGTCTTGAACCTGTTTTCCATATTTGAATCATATCCCTGGAATTGATATTTTTTATTTTTGATGTCCTCCTTTATTCCTACAATTATAATGCCCCCATCGGTATTTAAAAAGGCATTAACCGTTTTAAGTACCTCGTTCCAATCACTATCTTTATTGCTATTATCTTTTATTTCTACCTTTCCATTCTCAAGGTCTATATAAGTATCATTTACAATGCTATACTCGATTTTTTGAAGTATTTCGTCAATGATTCTCATTTATTCCAATGGTTATTTCAGGTAAAACTACCAAATGTTTTTTAGCAGGCAAAATTGATAGGATTTACCTTATTTCTGTAAATGTTATCAAATGGAAATTCCAACAGAATATGTCCACACCCAATCCCCACACCAAAAGTCCCTTTTTTTATATCGGCCAAATTCAGGTAAGTTTGTATTTCTGTTTTTGACAGGTAGGTTTGGGTTTTGGCTACTAATTATGTTGCTAAATGAATTTATCTTAAAAGACCAGCACGGGTTAAACATATCGCCGAAAAGGACTTGTTAACTTTTGACTTTTAACTTTTGAATTTAAAGGATGTCTGACAATTATATAGTATCGGCCCGTAAGTACCGCCCACAAACGTTTGATACGGTTGTGGGTCAGGAACATATCACCACTACATTAAAGAATGCTATTAAGAATCAGCATTTGGCACATGCCTTTCTTTTTTGTGGACCAAGGGGGGTGGGTAAAACTACATGTGCCCGTATTTTGGCCAAGACCATAAATTGCGAGTCACCTACCGCCGATATGGAGGCTTGTGGTCATTGCCAGATGTGCCTGAGCTTTAAAAATAGTTCGTCATTCAATGTTTTTGAGCTCGATGCTGCCAGTAACAACTCGGTAGATGATATCAGGGAGCTCACCAATCAGGTTAGGTTTTCGCCACAGCAGGGTAAATACAAGGTCTATATAATAGATGAGGTGCACATGCTGAGCGCTGCGGCATTCAATGCCTTCCTTAAGACTCTTGAGGAACCGCCACCATACGCAATTTTCATCCTGGCTACTACCGAAAAACACAAAATCCTACCAACCATCCTTAGCCGTTGCCAGATTTTTGATTTCAAAAGAATTACTACCCACGATATTGTTGCCCATCTACAGAGCATTGCTGTAAAGGAAAGTATGATAGCTGCCGAGGCTGCCCTGCATATTATAGCGCAGAAAAGTGAGGGCTGTATGCGTGATGCCTTGTCGATGCTCGATAGGATTGCCAGTTTTACTAATGGCCAGCTGACCTATAGTAATACCATGGAGCACCTGAACCTGCTGGATGCCAATTACTATTTCCGCCATACCGATTGCATGCTAAGCCAGGATGTGTCGGGTTCCTTATTATTATTAGACCAGGCTCTGGAAAAAGGCTTCGAAGGGGATACCATAATTAATGGCTTGGCAGAGCATTTCAGAAATTTGCTACTTTGTAAAGACCATAGAATGGCTAAGTTGCTGGATGTACCCAATGACTTAAAACCAATCTACCACGAAAAAGCATTACAGTCCCCACCATCATTTATTTTGTCGTCACTCAATGTGATTAATGATAGTGAGCTCAGTTATAAAAATGCCACCAATAAAAGGCTGCATATAGAAATGTGCCTGATAAGGTTGTGCTTCTTATTGCAATCGGTGCCTGGGTCGCAAATAATGTCGGGCTCGCCTATGGTGCCGCAAGGCAATAACCAACAGGGTAATAATCAACAAGGTGAAAACCAGGAAGTAAAAAAAAACACCAGTAGTGTAAGTTATACTGCTCCTGAAGTGCAGGCGCCCAAATATGTGGCCAGCAATACCTCGCCTGCCAATCCGGGATATGGTTCTATGAGGATGCCTGAAAATATGGTGAAAGAACCAGTGCCAACAGGTCAGGTACCCATAGTGCATGAGTTCAAGCCACCTACCACTACAGCCTCTCCGGCAGGAGGTTCATCCAAAAGGGTAAGCATGAGCATGCTTAAGGATATGGGAACAGCATTAACAAAGGCAGCTGAAAACAGGAGTACCGAAGTCAGGGTTTTAACAGAGCAACAGGCTGTACAATTGTTTGAGGATTATAAGGCGCAATTACAAGCCAATGGTAAGGGGGTAATACATGGCCAGTTCAGTATGATGCGGGTAGAACTAATGCCTCCTGATGAGGTAAAAGTGATATCACCCAATGAGCTGACCCATACTTATGCCAATGAGCAACGCACCCAGTTGATAGATTTTTACAGGGCAAAAACGCAAATGTTGGTGAGGATTGTAACTGAACTCATAATTGATGAGGAAGTGAATTCTAAAATCCCAAAGGTGTTGAGTAAGTCGGAAATGTTTGAGGCTATGGCACGTAAAAATCCTAACCTTGCTAAACTTAAGGACGGGCTAGGGATGCAGGTTGAATATTAGTAGGGGGATTTAAGAACTTTATAAACTTATAAACATTTTACACTGTTCTCTTAGCAAAGAATAATTACTTTTGATTTTTAAAATCCAGAACATAATTTATGGCAGAAGCGATACGGATGCCCTTACTTAGTGATACAATGAAAGAAGGCGTAATAGCTGAGTGGCTGAAAAAAGTAGGCGACACAGTTAAGTCTGATGATATCATTGCAGAAGTTGAGACTGATAAAGCCACCATGGAGGTAATGCCTTATGTAGATGGCACTCTTCTTTATATTGGTGTAGAAAAGGGCAAGGGTATACCTATAAATGGCATTATGGCCATCATAGGTAAGCCAGGCGAAGATTTTCAATCTATATTGGATGCTGAAAATGGTGTTGCCCCTAAGGCCGCACCTGTTGTTGAAGCACCAGCGGTTGCAGCTCCTGTTGCCGCAGAATCTGCCGCTAGTTCTGCCTCATCATTGCATACTTTGTTCGATTGGGTACCTGAGGCAACTGAAGCTCCAGTAGCTGAAGCACCTATAGCAGAAATACCTGCAGAAGAACCAGCCCATACTTCTGATGAGCGTGTAAAAGCATCACCACTTGCCAAGAGATTGGCAGAAGAGAAGGGTGTTGACCTACATGAAATAAAGGGCAGTGGTGACTACGGTCGTATCATCAAGCGTGATATAGATACTTTCGTACCTGCGCCAAAGGTTGCACCTGCGGTAAGTGCACCAACACCAGTTGCGGCTCCTATTGCGGCCCCACTTTCTGTTCCTGTTGCTGCTACACCTGCTCCAGCGAAGCCAGCTACTCCCGTAGTTGCAGCTGCGCCTGGTGTTGAAAGTTATACTGATACTCCATTGTCACAAATGCGCAGGATCATTGCCCAGAAATTGGCCGAAAGTAAGTTTAGCGCTCCTCACTTCTATTTGCGCATGACCATTAATATGGACAATGCCATGGAAGCCCGTAAGGCAATAAATGAACTATCACCGGTTAAGGTGTCCTTCAACGACTTGATTATTAAAGCTTGTGCTATGGCTTTACGTCGTCACCCTGCTATTAACAGTTCATGGATGGGCGATTTTATCAGGCAAAATAACCATATTCATATTGGTACAGCAGTAGCAGTTGATGAAGGATTAATTGTTCCGGTAATCAAATTTGCCGACCAAAAATCTTTATCTCAAATTGCAGAAGAAGCTCAAACCTTAATAGGTAAGGCTCGTAATAAAAAATTACAGATTCCAGATTTTACAGGTAATACATTTACCATTTCTAACCTGGGTATGATGGATATTGACGATTTTACTGCCATCATCAATCCGCCTGATAGCTGTATTTTGGCTGTAGGTAAAATTGCCCCAAGTGCCGTTGTTGAAAATGGGCAAGTAGTAGTACGTAACTTAATGAGGTTGACCCTTAGTTGCGACCATAGGTCAGTAGATGGTTCCGTGGGTGCTAAATTCCTTCAGACATTGAAGGCTCATTTGGAGAATCCGGTAACTATGCTGGTTTAATAAGGGAATTATAGCTTTGAATATGCAATAGAAATTCATTCTTTTTGGGTGAATTTCTATTGCTGTTTTAAGGGCTTTTTTCTATGACACAATATGAAAATGCTCAGTAAAGAGAATAAGCTAAATAATTTTGAAGCGGCAATTCCCCCTTTGTGCGCAGGCTAGGTGCATTTGCGAAGGGGGGAGGGGGATGTCCAGTTTCGAAATTTAGGCTTGTTTATTATTAAGGGATTGGGATTCGGTGCTTCTTTCGACTCTTTTAAAAGTGTTGCTTTTAATTTATGTGAAATAATCTTTCCGCAAAACCAATTATTTTTATACTTTTAGTCGCTTGAAAAAATAATAGAAATTTATGTTGAGAAATACGCTGCTATTTATTGCCTTTATTTTCCTGTTTGCAACTAATGTTACTGCAAAGAATAACTATGGTATTGTATTGTATAATGACCATGGCAAAAAGTTTAAGGTTTATACTAATGGCGAATTACAGAATAAGGATTTCATGACTGAGGTT
>CANGSR010000320.1 GCA_947456055.1 Chitinophagaceae bacterium | reverse complement strand
GGTTTCCAGGGGCAGGGAGAAAGGCAGGAATGGCTTAACAAAAGTGGTTGGCTGGAAGGAGTAGGAAAATCGTTTAAAGACCAACTTACCAAACCCGGTCCGTGGGAAGTATGGATGGGCGGACGTGGGGAATGCCTACCCTATTATGACAATAAAATAAGCCTTGATCCCCAAAATAAGGACCAATGGGGCATACCTCTAGTGAAAATCGATTTTTCTTTCCGTGAAAACGAGGTAAAAATGGGCAAGGATATAATGAGCTCAGCTGCTGAAATGCTTACAGATGCAGGATTCAAGAAGGTGGAACCATTCAATTACCATATGGTAGGTGGTGATACTGTTCACGAAATGGGAACTGCACGCATGGGAAATGACCCTAAAACATCAGTGCTCAACAATTTCAACCAAATGCACGATGTTAAAAATATATTCATTACCGATGGTAGTTGTATGACCTCGTCTGCTTGCCAAAACCCGTCACTTACCTATATGGCACTAACAGTGAGAGCATGCGATTTTGCTGTAAATGAATTGAAAAAGGGGAATTTATAGTACATAAGATAACCTGCTGAAATACTTCTGTAAATCAGCAGGTTACAATTTATTTTCCTCCGGCTGGAGTTAGAATGTAAGTGACAATTTTCCTTGCATCATCCTTACTCAATGATGGATGTGCAGCCATAGGTACATCGCCCCAAACCCCACTTCCACCAGTCATTACCTTTTCTGTGAGTTTGGCAATATTCTCTTCAGTATTAGGGTATTTTGCTGCAATGTCTTTGAAAGATGGGCCTACCAATTTTGTATCTGCTTTATGACAGGTAGTGCAATCGCTTCTTTTAATTAAAGTCGCACCTTCAGGTTCGGAAGCAAATTTGGCTGAACCATCAGCTCCGTTACCCGACTTGTTTTCGGTAGAACTATTACAAGATGCGGCAAAAGTGAGCATGCCAAAAGCGAGAATATAATGAGATAATTTCAATGTAATTAGTTTAGATTGGCTGCAAAATAGTAAAAATCCGGCAATCTGCCGATAGAAGTAAAAGATGAATTGGGGTATGTTTGCGAAATGGGATACCTACCTAAACGCAAAACAACATAAATAATAATCAAAATATAAGAGGAAACGAAAAATGAATTTACTTTTGACTTGCATTTGATTATTTTTGCACCGTTATAGTTTTAATCAACACACTTATATTATGGCGATCATTGACCTTGTAATGCCAAAGATGGGCGAAAGTATTATGGAAGCAACTGTGCTAAAATGGCACAAACAACCAGGCGACCATATAAAAATGGATGAAACTTTGTTGGATATAGCTACTGACAAGGTAGATAGTGAAGTGCCATCAACCACAGCAGGCATTATTAAAGAACTTCTATATAAAGTAAATGACGTAGTACCTGTAGGGGCAGTTATAGCCCGTATTGAGTCGGGAGTAGCTAGTGCAGCAAGTGCACCAGCCCCAGTTGCTGCTCCAGTTGTTCAACAGAATAGCGCTCCTCAGCAATATGCTACACCAGCACTTGCAAGTGAAAATAATGGCCCTAGGTTTTATTCACCTTTGGTTTTGAACATTGCCAGCAAAGAAGGTGTGGGTATGGCCGAATTGGAAAACATTCCAGGTACAGGTAATGAAGGCAGGGTAACAAAGAAAGATATTCTTGATTATGTTGCCAATAAGGGTAAAGCACCTGTTCAGGCTGCACCAGCACCTGTAGTAAGTCAACCTGCACCTGTTGCCCAACCTATACTAGTAGCAGCCCAACCAGCTCCTACCCCTGCTCCAGCACAGGTGAAATCTTCACCTATTGAGGTAAGTGGCAATGTGGAGATTATTGAAATGGACAGGATGCGTAAACTTATTGCCGACCATATGGTAAGAAGTAAGTCAACCTCTCCTCACGTTACCAGCTTCACTGAAGCTGATGTAACCAATATTGTAAAATGGCGTGAAAAAGTTAAGGGTGCATACGAACAGAAGTATGGCGAGAAAATAACTTATACTCCTATCTTCTTCGAAGCAATTGCTAATTGTATCCGCAAGTACCCATTGATTAATTGCAGCCTTGACGGTAACAATATAATTCTTAAAAAAGACATTAATCTGGGAATGGCTACGGCCCTTCCAACAGGCAACCTGATTGTACCAGTTATCAAGAATGCTGATACCCGCAACCTATTAGGTCTTACCAAAGAAGTAAACTCATTGGCAAGGGCTGCTCGTAATGGCAAATTGAAAGCTGATGATACACAGGGTGGCACATTTACTGTTACCAATGTGGGTACATTTGGCAGCCTTATGGGTACACCAATCATCAATCAGCCACAGGTAGCAATCCTGGCTGTAGGTGCTATTAAAAAGCGTCCTATGGTGCTTGAAACTCCTGATGGCGATGTAATTGCAATCAGGCATATGATGTACCTGTCATTGAGCTATGACCACCGTATTGTTGATGGTTCTCTGGGTGCAAGTTTCTTAACCGCAGTTGCCAATGAATTGGAAGCATTCGATCAGGGAAGGGCTTACTAACCACTGAAAAAAAAATAAAATCTATTATATGGGCGAAGCTTTGGTTTCGCCCTTTTTTATGAATAAAACTACCAATTTATGCTAACACCATTTGCAAAAGAGTTTGTTGAACAATCGGCATCCCATCTAAACCAAAATACCCCAAGGATAATAAAATGCCTGACACAATTAAGTGAAGAAGAAGTTTGGCACCGACCCAATGAAAATTCAAATTCCATAGGCAACCTCATATTGCATCTTTGTGGGAATATCAGGCAATATGCAATTTCATCATTAGGTAATGTGCCTGATGGCAGGATACGTAACCTGGAATTTTCTACTAGAGAAGGTTATACCAAATCTGAATTGATTGAAAAGCTGACCCAGACTGTTGATGATGCAGTAATGACCATCAAAAATAGCACCGAAGCAAACCTCCTACAGCCAAGATTGGTACAGGGTTTTAATCTTACAGGTATTGGAATCATAATTCATGTCACCGAACACTACTCCTACCATACCGGGCAAATAGCCTACTATACCAAAATGGTTAAAGACAGGGATTTGGGGTTTTATGCGAATGTAGATTTGAATGTGAAGAATGAGGGATAGAATTCACTAATTAATATAGATTAGTATTCATCATTAATTTATAGTTTTTTTATTCTGATAAGCAATCATATATAACTCCCGTTCACAATAATTTTCTAGCTGACTAACGGTTAAAATAAGCCTGTTAGAAGCCTGACCGGTGGGTGAAAGTAATTTTGCTGGAAGTATTTTAAATCCATTATCAATAGAATAATGAATATCCTTACCATTTGCTGCAATAATATTATATATAATATTATCTTTTTTTTACACCATCAATTAAATAAATTTGTCTTAAAAAAACAAATCATTATAAACTCATTGTCTATGTCCGTAATGCACATTTTCCATTTATAGTGATTATTTATTGTGAAACCCTACAACTAGTACTAAAAGCAATCCTAATTGCAAAATCCTTTTACAGCCTACTTGCAATGCATAGAATTAATTAAATATAAAGCCAAATTGAACATTTAGGCCTACTGATGAGGGGGAACTATTACCTAATCTGAAAGGAATGGAGGTGGCTGCGAAGTAGTTTAGTAATTTGGTTCGCTTTATGATTTTATTGAAAACTTGGGTTATACCATATCGTCCAGAAGTTTCGAAGGCCAACCTGGGAATTATTGTAAATCCATTTTTGAAACGGAACATTAAACCAGGGTCGAATAAAAAATTACTGATTTTGCTACTTGTATCATTAATTTTAAGGGTAGGTGTAATTTCGAAACTAAAGCCAAATTTATCACTATACAGGGCATTGATACCAATAGGAAAACATATAATTGTATTTTTTGAGAAGTTGGTTGTTGTTGTTTTATTATCAACAGACAATACAGGCAGCAAAACGCTCATATATCCAACCACTCCCCGTGTGGATGAAGCATTATTTTGCATTTGAGCAAAGGCTCTATTAGAAACTAAAACTATTAAGGGCACAAAAAACATGAATAAAACGCTACGCATATTAATTTATTGTTCATTAAAAGGATTCTACCTATTGTTGTGAAACTCAAAAAATAATTTTGCACCACTAAAACAGATAGGTGCAATATAAAAATTATTATTTTCATAAGTGAAATTCCTACACCTACATAATCATGTAGTACTACGTCTTGAAAAATTAGCTAAATTAGTGCACCAAAGTAGATGAATATTAAAAATGAAAATAACTATGAAAGCCAATAATCGTAGTCTTTTATTTCTATTTTTTCTATTATTTATTTCATGTAACTCAGAAATGAATTACAAGCTAGAAGTTAATGATTTTAAAAATAAACTTGAAAAGACAAAAGGCGCTTTACTAATAGATGTAAGGAAAACGGACGAGTATAATAATGGTCATATCAGGAATGCTGTAAACATCAATTGGTTTGATGATACATTTTTCGAGAAAATCAGCAAACTTGATAAGCGAAAACCTGCATTTATATATTGCCTGACTGGTGGCAGAGCCGAACCAGCAGCTGAAAATATGCGAAAAATGGGGTTCGAGCAGGTATATGAACTTAATGGCGGTATATTAACATGGCGTAAAGCAGGCCTGCCTGAAGAAGGTGAACCATTAGTCTCGGCCTTAAGTAAACAATCATATGATAGCATTGTAAATAACCATAAAATCTTAATAGTTGATTTTACTGCAAAATGGTGCAGGCCCTGCCAAGCTCTAAACCCGGTTTTAGATGATGTAATAAGAGAAAAACCTGAAACTTTGAAACTAGTATCTATAGATGTGGACCATAATCACTCTTTGGTACACGACTTGAATATTAATAGCTTGCCTACTATAATCATCTATAAAAACGGCAAAAAATGCTGGGATAAAACAGGGGTTACCTCCAAAAAAGAAATTTTGAGTCATTTATAATGTGTAAGTACCAAATTAAATACAGGTTGTTCTTATTGCTCTTTTTATCCTTTGTATCTACTGTAGTAGCTCAGGAGATGCCTGTATTAAGCCATTATATCAGTACTCGCCATGGTTTATCATCAAATATCGTAAAATGCCTATTTAAAGACAGTAATGGTTTTCTATGGGCAGGCACCCATCAAGGACTAAACCGATTAGATGGGAAAAATATCAAATCATTTATTCACATCCCGGTTGATACTACCTCAATTAAAAACGACCAGATTAACTCTATTTGTGAAGATGAAGCCGGGAGGATATGGGTTGCCACAAATGCAGGTATCAGCATCTTGAATAACTATACTGGAAAATTCACCAACCTGTATAGCTTCAAGTACGCAAATGGGAATTTGGATATCTCTAAAGGTGTGCAAACACTCAACTTTTTTAAAAACAAGATATACTTCTGTTTACAAAATGACAGCTTTTATAGTGTATCAACAATTGAAACACCCTTTAAAATAACCAAACCAATACTGACCTCCCATGACAATATCAATATCTACAAAAATGGAATTATTGTGAACCATTTTGGATTATGGATACTTACAAAAGATGGCGTCATATACTCAGATAACGGTACATCTTTTTATAACAACGATCATAACACTATTGGTTTGCCATTTTTAGATAATGATAATATATCAGCAATATGCAGTGATGGGGATTCAATTATTTATTATACTACCCCATCCTACCCTGGAATTGTGAAATACAATTGGGAAACCAAAAGAACTTACAGGAACATTATAAAGGAATTGAACAATAATGAGGTATACTCTATAGCGAAGGCACCAGAAGGAGACTTATGGATAGCAACTGCCGCAGGAATATTGGGTATTAATACCACGTCATGGAAATGC
>CANGSR010000319.1 GCA_947456055.1 Chitinophagaceae bacterium | reverse complement strand
ATACCAAAAAGGTAAACCGTGAGGAGATGGAGCGGATTATCTATAAATGCCTGGTTGAGCAGTTTCACTGCTACTTCCTGGTATTTGGGGTCAACTCCCAGCCTGTTAATGTCAATAATATTCCTACAGAAGTAAAATACTACCACCGCAAAGCCAATCAACAGTGTGGCCAAAAACGTACCTGCTGTGATAAAACCCCAAAGAAGGGGATTTTTCTTCTTCTGTTTGGCCCGTATGCTATTCCTGTAAGAGAAATAGACCAACATGACCAGGAAAAATATATCCATTATAAACTTTTTATAAATGCTGTGACACTCTCCATTACATGGCTTATCTGCTCACCACTCAAACCATGGTGGCAGGCCAGTAACATACCACCACGCATTACCTTATCGCTCTCAGGATAACCTGATGCTGACACCTTACTTGCGCAATGCTTAAAGCCTGGCTGGCGTAATATATTACCTGTAAATACGGTACGGGTCTGGATATTCCTTTTTTCGAGGAAAATCTGCATGTCCCTGCGTATAAATGGCGCACTTTCCCGAACGGTAGTAGCAAATGCCAACCAGCCTGTACGTGAATTAGGTAATTGCTTAGGCAGTATAAAGAACTCCTCGTATTGCTTGTAGAAATCCAACATAGCGTTGAAATTAGCAGTACGGGTATCGATATTCTTATTCAATTTATCCAGCTGAACCAGGCCAAATGCAGCGCCTAACTCTGATGGTTCAATATTATATCCTGGCTCTTCGAATACGAACTTGGCATCATAAGGAATACCTTCGATTTCTACATTGAAACGGTTTTCAATTTTTTCAGACTCAACAAATAATGACGAGCTCCTGCCCCAGCTACGCAACAGGCGACCACGGTTGTAGTGCGCATCAGAATTAACGCAAAGCATACCACCATTACCGGCACAATTGATAATATGGGAACCATAGAAACTGGTAGTGCTCATATCGGTAAACCTGCCTGATGAACCACCATCTATCTCAGCACCAATGGTATCTGCACTATCTTCAAGCACAAAAAGGTTATGCTTATCAGCGATTTCGCGCAGTTGCTTCCAATCGGGCAGGTTGCCTATCAGGTTAGGAATAATCATCGCCTTAGTGTTTGGCGTTATCATTTCCTCCACCTTATTAGCGTCCAGGTTGTAGGTACCTTCTTCTACGTCAACAAAGGCAGGCAACCAGCCTTTCTTAACAATAGGGGCAACTGTAGTAGAGAACGTAAGGGCCGGAGTAATAATCTCAGCACCCAGTGCATAATCGAGCAGATCTGCAGCCAGGTAAAGGGCCGATGAACCGCTATTAACACCAATGCCGTATTTCTTATTATAGAGGGCGGCAACACGCTCTTCCATTTCCCGTACATTTTTACCCATCTGGGTAGAGGTACGTAATACTTTTACCACGGCTTCAACTTCTTCCTCACCATGGACTGTTCTGCCATAAGGCACGTGAATGTAGTCTGATTGCAACATTTAGAAAGATTAGACTGCGAATGTAATAGTAAAACTGCAAATTATTAAGTTAAAAAATGTTAGTCGGCCACATAAACTATTCACAAATATTAAACATTCTTAAAAAACATTTAAGCCCCCAATTCGGGAGGGAATGTAGGCAATTACAATTTCGAACAAAGAAATTAATAAGCGGTTAAAATAAACCATGAATTTATCACCAGAAAATTTGTATTTTAAAATATTTTAAGTACATTTATTAAAACAAACTTCATGAAATCATTTCAGAAAATATTCACCAACAGGTATTTATATCTGGCGTTTGCTGCAATTATATATACCTCCAAGGCATGGGCAGGACCTGGTAACGATGTTTGGAAAAAACAAGTAGCGAGAGTCATTGACCTGGCCGACAACCAGGATGAAAAGGTGCACCACCTAAAGGGTCAAAATTTGGATTCTTCACTAGTGGATATATTGATTAGTGCTGTAAGAAGCAATAAATTCCCTGCATATTCAACAAGTGACTTAACTATTAATAATAAGATAAGTACCAGTGATTTTAATGCCCTGACTACACCTATTAAAGATACAGTAATAACTGTAGACCCAGTAACCGGGAAAGAAAAGATGTCGATAGTAACCCAGGACCTAAATACTGAAAATATTCATAAATACAGGGTTATTGAGAACTGGTCGTTCAACACTGCCACCGGAAAAACTGATATTGAAATTGTAGCTGTAGCCCCATTAATGGAAGTATGGAGTGGCGGAAGTATTTTATTAGGGGTTAAAGCTTGGTTTTACGTTAAGTACGCAGATTTGGAAAAAGCTTATATACAGTCAAAAAAGAATACACCCATAAAATCCTTTGCCAATTATATATGGGAGGATTATTTCCTGAATGAGACTAAGCCTAAGGAGAATAAATAGTTTTTAATCGATAATAATTAAGGATGAGGTCGCAGATCGACGATCCGCCATTTACATGTTTCGTGTTATAGTAATTCATGCTAAAATTTGATAGCCAATCGGAGGCCTCACCCCGGCCCTCTGCCATTGACAAGTGTTGTTTTTGAGGTGCTTGCTAGGTAAAATCGGATAGCCAATCAGTGGCCTCACCCCGGCCCTCTCCCATTGACAAGTATTGTATAGATGGCAATTGCCTGGGAAAATCGGATTGCCAATCGGTGGCCTCACCCCGGCCCTCTCCAAAGGCTACCGTGTACACACAAGTTTTATATTTGCATTTGATGATGATTAGCGCAAATTATAAATATATGTTTAAAGATCCACGATTAGGAAGTCGAGGGTTAGAACTTAATAATGGTCTATTTATAAATTCCATACATAGTATACAACAACTAGCTACTTCACGAGCCCAACAAGTAGCATTCTACCGCTTTTTGAAAAATGATAAGGTTACAGAGGATGCACTTATTAAGGAGTTGTCTGGTAGGTGTAATAAGCTATGTAAGGATAAAATAGTATTGGCTATTCAAGATACCACTGAAATTAACCTGTGCTCTCATAAAAACAGAATTGATAAAACTTCTGGCATAGGCGACCTGGCTGATGGTAAGAATGGCCTTGGATTCATGATACACCCATCTTTGGTTGTTGATGCAAATACTTGTTTACCCTTGGGTTTTTCGCATATTAAGATATGGAATAGAGATATAGACATGGCAGACAAACATGAGCGCGATTATAAGAGTTTGCCAATAGAAGAAAAAGAGTCGAACAAGTGGCCTGAGACTAGTAAAGAAACCAAGGATAGTCTAAAAGATGCCAAGGCAATTATAATTGTACAGGATAGGGAAGGCGATATTTATGAACAGTTTGCCCAAGTGCCGGATGAAAAGACATTTTTATTGATAAGGTCAAAGAATGACCGTCGCATACAGAGTAATGAAAGTCTATGGAGTTCATTGAGTCATGCAGGGTTAAAGGGACATTATCAAGTAGATGTTGAAGCTGACCAAAGGCGCAAGACACCTGCCAGAGCTGCTATTGTAGAGGTAAGGTATGTAACAGAAACAATCCTACGACCCAAAAATCATATAAATAAAGGGCTCCCGCATTCTATAAAAATAAATGCTATTGAAGCAAAAGAAATTAATACCGCGGTTGAAAACCCGATTCATTGGCGTATTGTGACGACTTGGCCAGTGGAAGATTTTACTGAATGTATATGTGTATTGCAATGGTATACATGGAGATGGCAAATAGAAGAGTTATTTAGAACACTTAAAAAGGAAGGTTATGATATAGAGGCAAGTGAGTTGGAGAATCCATGGGCTATAAGGAAGCTTGCAATCATTATAATGGACGTAATTATCAAGTTGATGCAAATGAGATTTGCATATAATCAACCAGAGGGAGAACCCTCTCCGCCTGTCGAAACTGTATTTAGAGAGGAAGAGCAGCAATGCCTTAAAGAAATCACTAAGAAATACGAGGGAAAAACACAGAAATTAAAGAACCCATATGCTGCCAATACATTAAAGTGGGCTGTTTGGACTATTGCTAGATTGGGTGGGTGGAAGGGGTATAAATCTCAGAGACCCCCTGGAATGACAACACTACAAATTGGGCTGGGTAAATTTTACGACATTTTTGATGGCTGGGGTCTTATAAAAGATGTGTGTACACGGTAGCTCCAAAGGAGAGGGTGTCGTATCCTGGTGTTTCTGACAGTATTTTTTGGATTTCAGTCGTGATTGGCTACGTCATTTTCAAAGAAATTTTGTGCAATAAATTTGTTACTCCCAAGGAGAGGGTGTCGTATCCTAACTTTTCTGACAATATCTTTTGAGATATGCAGGGATTGCCCTCGTCATTTTCAAAGAACTTTTGTGCAATAAATTCGACACACCAAAGGAGAGAGTGTTGTATCCCAACATTGTTTAGTGATAGAAGCGACAAAAAATACGGAGCTGACCGCAATTTCCCTCTAACAAAAAAATAATTAATTCTATTCTTCTTCGTCGAAATAGATTTTATAGAAGTTTTTGCCTGTTTTCTCGTCAAAACCTTTTTCTATTAGGCTTTTATCGCCATGGATATATACATGGAAGTTTTTATCTAGCTTAAGGACGCTTTTAAACACCTTGGCTTGTTTTTTAACGGCCTTGGTGGAAATGCCAAACTGTTCGGGAAATTCAAGGTCGTTGGTAACTGCAAAGTCGTCTTCAAAGCGTTGGAACGAATTGCCCATGCCTGTGCCATCAAAAACCTTAGACACAAACTGCTTTTTATCAAAGCTTTCATTGGCCCTGAAATATTCTACAGATTTATTGAGCAGGTCGATCTGGTCGGTTTTTGACACTTCAAATTCCATGGGTACCTGCTCGGCAATGAATTGCTTGGTGAGCGTCATGAACTGGTTGGTTTGGAAATATTCGGTAGCCTGTGGCAGTACACTTAAAAAAGTCTCCCTCCAGAAAACTGCCTCATCACCCTTATTCCGGTTATCGTAAATCAACACGTCAAAACCAGCCTCGGCATTTGTAGGGAATACAAGGCATGCCTTGTCAAATTTAGTCATCTCTACCCCTTCGTGCACTCCTATGGATATATCATTCAGATTTACATCCACCTCAAGGAAATTGCTCTTGGTTTCGGTTTTAAAAATACCTATAGCATCAACCTCTGCACCACCTACTATGCAATGCTCAAAATAACAGACATATAAGTCGCCTGCCTTTATCTTGGGGTGTGTGCTGCTTTCGTATAGGTGTTTGGCAATGTTTACCGAATTAGCATGGAAAGTATTTGATTCAGCCAGGGTATCCAGACAGAAATTATAGACTTCATTATAATTGAGTGAGGTGGCATTAAAGAAGGAATACCTATCCATATCCAGGCTAAACTTGGATAAGAACGAATCCTTAAGGGTATACAAGTCATTTTCAGAAAGCTCCACCGGCTGCTTCGAAACAAAAAATTCTTCCCCATTTCCTTTATTACCCACCAGGTGAACCGATACCTGTGTTAATGTTGCATTAGATAAATTCATTATTAAAATATAAAAAGTCTAAAAAACAAAACCAAATTGCTATTTCCTGTGCCTATTTGCATCAATGAATTAGCAATGCTAAATGCTCAAATTTAATTGGAAATGGAATACGGGAATAAATTAATTTTTCGCAGTGTATTGGGAAATTTACTGTTGAGGTTGGAAAACCATGAACAAGTACAGAATATTAGAGCCAACATAACAACTATAAAAACAATACAACAGCTAACACTTGCAACAATACAGTTATGCATTTTAAATTAAGATTTAGCCAGTTTTGCTGATGCTTATGATTTCTCTTATCTTGCGACAAATTTAAATTTCAACATAATTCTGCTTCCTGATTTGAGAAAAAAAACCAGGAAAAACAGATTTAACCATTCTATTTTATGATCAAAGT
>CANGSR010000318.1 GCA_947456055.1 Chitinophagaceae bacterium | reverse complement strand
GAGTAAGCTATGAAAAAACATAATCTAACTCCTGGTAATCATTTGTCAATTCAGCAGGACAAAGATTCCAAGATTTCCGGTGATAATAAGCAAAATCAATTCGAGGATAGTTTGAATGACACTAAGGAATGCCATTACTTCTACATTCCAAAAAACCTCGACATTGATAGTTTGCTGGTAAAATATTCATTTAGGCACATAACGGCTTTTCATAAGGACAATCTGTATTATATCCTGAACCTGATTGTTGAAATCCCCGCTAATAATAAAGATTTGATTGATGAGGATGGCTATACACCAGTTAACGCTGAAATACTAAAAAAGTGGATTGGCAGGGAATATCCAAAATATGTTCAGTGGCTAATTGATGCAATGGTAATAGAAACAAAAGGACATTTTATTGTCGGAAAAAAATCAAAGGGCTTCAAATACTGTGAGAAATATAACAATGGCATAAAAAAGTCTCTTGTTACTCTACCAAACCTTATAGAAAAACTGGACGAATACAATGCCAGCTATGTTAATTCAAAATCCGCAGTTTCAAAAATTCAGAATTGTAAACGTGGTCCTCGGAATTATGAATCGGAATCAGTTTATTCACCAATTGCAAAGTGGTATCGATCAGGATTGATACGTATTGATAAACAGCTAGCAAATGATTTTAATGATAGGCTATTGGAGTATAGACTTGAGGATCTGACAAAAAGCAGATGGGATACTAAACCTGAGAAAAATGGAAAAACTATTCGGAAGAACCCAATAATACAACACTATGCAGGATTTATTAACATAGATAAGATTGCTAGCGGCATTTTTAATGCCCATCCAGATGAAAATGTGTTTAGGTATCATTCTACTATAACCAACACAAAGAAAGAGCTTAGGAATGCTATAACCATAGATAATAAAGAGGTGGCGGCAGTAGATTTATCCAATAGTCAACCTACTTTATTAACTATACTACTTAATCCTGATTTCTTAACCGGAACAGGAAGTAACTTCAATCATATTTCAATACCTGGATTCAACCTCAAAGATGCAATTCCTAATCATTCCAAATTCAACCTTCTCATTACTTTGAGTAAAAATGCGCAGAATAATGGAGAACATGGAAGTGAATTTAATGAATATAAAGAAATTGTAGGAAGTGGGCAATTCTATCCTGTATTTAAAGCCAGGGTAGAAAGGGAACTCAAAACAACATTATCTGACAGGGATATAAAAAGCCGTTTTTTCACTGTTTTATTTACCCATAACAGCTTTATAGCCCAACCTGAAGCAGCATCTAAAAGAGTGTTTAGAGATTGGTTCCCGCAACTTTATAAAATGACGAGCTTAATTAAATCCAAGCATTCACCAAATCTGCCCATTTTATTGCAAAGGTTGGAGAGTTATATAATATTATACAATGGCTATAGAGATAAAGTTGATACTGAAAAGGCTATATACAGATTGTCAACAATAGGCATTGTTGATGACTATACAGTGAATTTTTCATCTAATACATTTACTTTATTTGGAAAGAAAAAATTAGATAAGGCTTACGAGGAAAATTTAAAAACCTACTTATTAAAGTATTATTCTGAAAAGACAACTAATATACGCCTAGGAAGTCTTAATGACATATCAGAACCAACTTCAATACGGAAATCACTTAATTTTCTGGTAAACTTTGTATATGATAATATAAGAAGTAAACGCTTGCAAGCAATCAAGGACATGAAAAGTGCTTGTAAACAAAGCATTGAAAAAGGTATTGATGGCAGTGTTTGGCTTAAAGATTACATTGATCTGTATTTCAACTCAAAATATGCCAGGAGCGGTTATAAATACATTGACAAAAAAGGAATAGAAATTAATGCATCATTGACCGATATTACAGAAAATGGAAGAAAAGATGATCTGAAATTTGTTTGGTTTTTTATGAATGTAGTGGATCAAGATGATAGTGGAGGAAGCCAAATTGATAATTTAAAGCATTTGAGAGGTGCATGCACCAGAATGACAACGAGTATTATTGAACCCAGTTTTTCAATAAAATTGCTTGCTGCATTTGCAGTCATTAGACTATTTAACTACCATTTAACAATATAAATTAAAAAAATAGTTAAATACGTATATGTATATTACTTAATATATAAAATTGATTACATGTAATAATAAGGATTCTGGCTCCAGAAATTTTGGTTAAATTTTAAAATACCTTCCCTTCTTGACTGATACTTGCAAAATATTTTATCCACTTGATGGTCTGAAATGCTTATTAAATCTATGAGATTAGCATGATTTAAATATAAAAAACTAATTGTCAGTTGCTCGAAATTATAAGTTCAGTTACAAATACGACTATATAATAATATTAAATACTAACCTGTGTTTCTCAATCAAGTTATATTATATAATAATATGAATAACTCTCTCGAATTTTGGTCAGTTTGTTGACTGACGACAATCATCCCTATTATTTGTGATCCTAAACACTTTTGTGGATAAGGATTTCAATAGTTTTTATTGAATCACATCTCCTCTAAGCCAAGCCTGTCTCTATCCCACCTGTTATTGTTTATTTGATTTCTCTATTTATCATACAAATTATATGTATTATGAAAAATGATATTTTACCTGCCGATGGTTCATCTTTTTATCAACTTATGATAAAGATTTCAGGAATCAAATTAGGGATAACTAGATGTATTAAAAAAATATTACTAATATTATGCTTTTTATCGGTCGGTAACGTGGTAACCGCCCAGTTATCTGTATCATTTACAAACCCTATGGATTTAAGTCATAGGGTTTATTTTTCGTCAGCTGTAAGTGATGGGGCAAGCTATTATATATCAACAGCATGCGGTGCAGGCCATGCAACAGTTTGTGATGAAGGATATGATGATTATGGTGATTGGTATACTTATTATACTGGCGACTATGCTTCATGCCTGGACGGCGTAACATATAATTGGAACTTTGGTGATGGTACCAGCTCTGGCTTACCCAATCCTGATCACTTATATTCGGTATCTGGCACATATCATGTGTCGTTAACCATATCCGATCATTGTGGAAGTCAGGTTTATAATAAAGACATTGTAAATAGTCTAATTTCCGGGCCATCAGGTGTGTGCATAGGTGGTTCAGTTACCTTAACTCCAACTATTACGGGTGGAACATGGAGTAGCCGTAATACATCAGTTGCAATTGTTGATCCTTATGGGGTTGTTACAGGGATAGGATCGGGTATTGATACAATAATTTATACTGTTGGAGGTACTTCAAATATTACAACTGTAATTGTGAACCCATATGCAGGAACTTTGTCTGGACTGACAAATATATATGTAGGACAAACGACATTATTTTCGAATACTAATCCGCCTGGTACCTGGGCTTCTTCTAATTTAACAGTCGCAATTCCCGATACATTGGGTAATGTTACAGGTGTTTCGGTAGGTTCCGCTGTAATTACATATAGATTTACCAATTCTTGTGGAACTGCATATACTACTACCACTATAAATGTAGGAACCTTAGGTACTACTGCAAACTATAGTTATACGGGCCGCTATCAAACCTACCTTGTCCCAAGTGGGGTAAATTTGATATCTGTTGATATGGCAGGTGGAAGTGGAGGTAGGGTTTCTTACGGTGCATTGGCAGCGGGTTGGTATGGATGGTACTGTAATGGCGGTGGTGGTGGCCAGGTTGTATGTTCGTTGGCAGTTACTCCAGGCGAATTATTATATATTTATACAGGTGGGAAAGGTACAAATGGTAGCTACCCTGGAACATACCCTGGTGGTGATAACTCTGGTGGTGGTGCCAATGGTGGAATGGGTGGTGGAGCAGCTGCGGGTGGTGGAGCAGCCACAGATATTCGTCTTATTCCAGGGAATGATTTTACATCACTAAACAGCCGGTTGATTGTGGCTGCAGGTGGCGGGGGGGCTAGTTCATTTCACGGGGGGGCAGGTGGGGGAGGCCTCACAGGGATAAATAGTGAAAGCGCACATAGCTTTACTGCTGGTGTGGATGGAAGCGGAGGTACACAGACAGGTCCGGGTTTTGGTTATGGGGGAACTGCTGGCTTTGGATATGGAGCTGATGGTGCTTCATGCTGTTATACAGGTGGAGGCGGTGGAGGCTGGTATGGAGGTGGCTCAGGGTATAGTGATTGGCAGGGTAGTGGTGCAGGTGGCTCCTCTTTTTACGATAACCCAAATGTTAGCAATGCATCTACAACGTCCAATTATTGGGGTTGCTGTGGTTACCCCGACAATGGTTATGTAAATATTGGAATTTCTATAAATAATCCTATGGCAGGTATTACCCGGTCTACCATTTACAATGGATGTGGTGCCATTTCACCTATGCTGTATTTAACAGGAGCGGCACCTATTACTATACCTGGTATTACCTACCATTGGCAATCTTCTAACGATTCACTCTCATGGGGATTGATTTCCGGTGCAACAAATTGCTATTACAATCCCACAATTAGTTCAAGTATTTATTACCGTTGTGTAGTAACTAATAGTTCATCAGGTTTAAGTTCCAATTCGGTGCCGGTCTCAATACACATTAATCCGGCTATGACTCCAATTACTGCTTCAACTTACATGTTATGCCCTGGTGTGGGCGTTAATTTCTATAATTCGACACCGGGTGGGTTATGGAGTAGTAGTAACCCGGCAATAGCAACGGTTGGAAGTACAGGAATAGTAACGGGTATAACAGCAGGGACAGTAACAATCAGTTATTCAAATTCACCCTGCTTTGCGGTTCAAACCGTGACCATTTCACCATCTCCATATGCAGGTATCATTAGTGGTTCTACTGGTTTTAATTTAGGCCAGTTTATTTCATTGCATTCTACAGTATTTGGTGGCATTTGGACTAGTAGTAATATTAGTGTTGCCAATGTTGCCTCGACATCAGGTATAGTTACGGGAGTTGCATCAGGTACCGCAATTATATCCTACACTACTTCTAACTATTGTGGTTCTAATTCTTCAGTCTACACAATTACTGTAGCACCTGCTATTACTTCACCCTGCTCGTCATGGGAATATACCGGTGGGGCTGGATTTTCCTGGGGAGCATATTACCCTGCTATGGCAGTAGATCCTGTAGGTACGCCTTTTATGATTTATGAGGATAGTCTAAACGGATGGAAGGCTACGGTTAAGAAATTCAATGGCAGTAGTTGGGTAACAGTAGGTAATCCGGGGTTTTCGAGTGGATATAATAATTACAATTCCATTGCATTTGATGCAGGTGGTACACCGTATGTTTCTTACATGGATAACTCCATGTCTAACAAAGCTTGTGTGATGAAATTCAATGGCTCAAATTGGGTAAGTGTGGGTAGTGCAGGATTTTCTGCCGGTGCAGCAAGCTTTATCTCATTGGCTATAGATGCAGGTGGTACTCCATATGTTGTTTATCAGGATGCAGGTAACAGCTCAAAAGCAACCGTTATGAAATATAATGGCAGTGCATGGGTGTCGGTTGGTGGTGTAGGTATATCCTATGGGTCGGTTACATGGACATCAATAGCTATTAATGGAAGTGGAACTCCATATATTACCTATTCCGATAATTATTACTCTGGTGCTACCAGCATTATGAAGTTTAATGGTAGTAGTTGGGAATATGTTGGGGGAAGCGGCAGCGGTGGTGGATATAATAATTATTATAATAAAATTGCGATAAATAGTAGTGGTGTTCCCTATATTGCCTATTCCGACGGTTATAGTAGTTATGTACCCCGGGTAGGAAAATTCAATGGTACTTATTGGGAATACGTAGGGCCATCTACCCTTTATTCTAATACTGCCTATTATCCATCCTTAGTAATAAATGCTTTGGGTACACCATGCCTGGCCTATTATGAT